>JAYTFV010000368.1:0-4863 GCA_043734065.1 Planctomycetota bacterium | reverse complement strand
GGATACAAACTCTTCTGGGGAATGCGGACCGGTGGTGTCGCTTCGCTCACCACCGGCTATTGGCTGGAATCCCTACGGGATAGAGGGGCACCCTGAGATTCAGGATTCGTCTCCCCGTCTCCATAGTCTCCCCGTCTCCATAGTCAAATTCCCTCGACCAGATAAACTCACCCCCACTGTCACCCGCATCCACCGGACCGTTGTTCATGCCCCCCTTGCGACTGGCTGTCCTGATCTCCGGTGGCGGCAGCACGCTCTTGAACCTGCTCGACAAGATCGCTGCCGGGGAGTTGAACGCCTCCGTCGAACTGGTCATCGCGAGTCGTCCGTGTGACGGAGTGGCGAGGACGACAGCTCGCGGGCACTCGTGTGAGGTCGTCTCCCCGAAGAAGTATCCGAACGTGGCCGCCTTCAGCGAGGCGATCTTCTCCCGCTGCCGCGCGGCCCGCGTTGACCTCGTGGTCTTCGGTGGGTTCCTGTCGCGAATCGAAGTCCCGTCCGACTTCGAGGGGCGGGTACTGAACATCCACCCAGCCCTGATCCCGGCCTTTTGTGGCCAGGGCATGTACGGGCATCACGTGCATGAGGCCGTCCTCGCGCGCGGCTGCAAGGTGTCGGGCTGTACGGTGCATCTGGTGGACAACGAGTACGACCACGGGCCGATCCTGGTGCAACAGGTCGTGCCGGTCCTGGAAGACGACGACGCCGACACTCTGGCGAAGCGCGTGTTCGCCGCCGAGTGCGAAGCGTACCCGGAGGCGATCCGGCTGTATCAGGACCATGTGAGGTAGCTGCACTCGCCAGAGTGCGGGCGGCCCGCGTTCTGGCGAACGCAGCTACTCCACATCTTCCACGGGGTGGACCACTTGCCCGAATGGAGGGGCGCTCGCTCACGGCCCCGGCGACTTCGCACTCGGAATCAAGACCCGGAACGTCGACCCCTTTCCTAGCTCGCTCTCCAGCGTGATCTCCCCCTGCATCACCTCGACCAGGTGCCGCACAATGGCCAGCCCCAGCCCGGTGCCCCCCACACTTCTCGCCCGCGATTTGTCGACGCGGTAGAACCGCTCGAAGATGCGGGACTGGTGCTCCCTGGCGATGCCGACGCCATTATCGCTGACCTCGAACTGCACGCGCTCCCCGGCGCGGCGAACGCTCAACTGCACCTGCCCCCCGGACGGCGTGTAGCTGAGCGCATTGCTCAGCAGGTTGTTGAGGATCGTCCGCAGCCCATCGGCATCGGCGATCACTCTCAGCGGGCCATCCGGCGGGACGTATTCCAACCGCACCTGCCGGGTCTGGGCGATCGCCTGATGGTCCTGAATTGTGGTGGCGGCAATGGCCAGAGCGTCGCACGGCTCCAGCCGGAAGGCTTCCGGTTCCGATTCGATCTTGGCCAGCCGCAGCAAGTCCTGGATCAGCAGGCCCAGGCGTTCGGACTGCTCGATGATCCGCTCCACGAACATGCGGGAGCTGTCTTCGTCTTCAAGTCCGCCGTTCAGCAGGGTGTCGGCATACGCCTGGATCGAGGTCAGCGGGGTCTTGAGTTCGTGCGAGACATTCGACACGAAGTCCCGCCGCATCTTTTCCAGCCGCCGCAGATCGGTGACATCGTACGCCACCGCCAGACAACCCGGCCCGCTCTCCAACGACAACACCACCGCCGACACATCGAGTAATCGCTTCCGCCGGGGCAGATCGACCTCGCCCCGCACCATCTTCCTCGTCGACAGTGCCCGCTCGATGATCTCCTGCAACTGGCTGGAGCGGATGCTCTCCCAGGCGAGCTTGCCGACCGCCGAGAACTGGGAGACATCGAACAAATCGCGAGCTGCGGAGTTGATGAACAGCACACGTTCCGAAGAGTCGACGACGAGGACGGCCTCCTGCATCGTTTCCAGCACGCCCTCGAAGAGGGTCGTACTCTGCTCCAGATGCCGGGCCAGTTCGCGGAGACGTTTGAATTCGGTCTGCACCTGCGTCCCGATGGCGAACAGTTCCTCCTCAGCGGCCACCAGTTCGTCGGGATTGGGGGCTGGCGGGATCGATGAGGAAGGCTCCTCCGCAGGCAGGACCGCCTTCAAGTCCCTCGCCGTCTTCCGCAGCCGGGCTGCGGTGATAACGATCGGCCCGACAATCATAATGGTATGACGAATCGATATGGAGACCACAGTCAACGCGACCAGCACCGAGAACCAGCCTAGGTTGTTCGACCCGAAAAAAAACAGCGTCAGCAGCGCCGGAAGGAAGATCCGCGAAAAGACCCACCCACAGCGCCGCCAGAAATGCCGCCGATCCACGGCATCAGGGAGAGTCGGCTGTGGAACGGGAGCTGACATAGATTCTCGGCGGTGCCCAGCGGTCGTTCCGAGTACAAGACGCGTTTTGCGATGGCGTTGGGGGAATCTTCGGGCTTTCCGCCCCGAAGGGGCAGCCACAAATCAGCCTGGGGCAGAGCGACCAACGGGAGCGCCGCCCCAGGTTTTAACCCCGTTTTGATCGAAGCCCTGAAAGGGCGAAACAGAGCGCTGCCTCGCGATTGTTCCGCCCTTTCAGGGCTGGCACATTGAACGGACTCGACTCCCAGGGCGTTGCCCTAGGCTGATTTGTCGGTGCCCCTTCGGGGCGGAAGACCAGAGTGCTGCCCCGATCCGGTACGCCAAGTGCGACTTGCAATCGGTCGTTCCGTCCAGTCTCGCTGTCGGTGTGGGAGTCTAGGCAACTGAAAACTGACGACTTCCCCGCTACTTCGCCTGCACCAGCACTTTGGCCGTCTTGATCTTCACTTCCTTCAACGGGCGATCCTCGGCATTCGTCTCCGAGGCCCCGATCGCCAGCACGACTTTCAGGCTGGCGTCATCCGCTGTCTTGCCGAATGCCGTGTATTGCTTATCCAGGTGCGGAACTCGTCCCAGGCACAGAAAGAACTGGGAACCCGCCGAGTTCGGATTGCTCGTCCGGGCCATCGACAACACCCCCGCCTCGTGCAACTTGTTGTTGAACTCGGCGTTGATCGTGTATCCGGGACCACCCGTGCCGCGCCCCTGCGGGCAGCCGACCTGCACCATGAAATCGGGAATGACGCGGTGGAAAATGATCCCGTCGTAGAACCCGATCTTGGTCAGACCAATGATGTTCTTGCAGTGCCCCGGAGCCACATCCGTCCACAGATCGACGAGAATCTTCCCCGCCGTCGTGTCGAACTCGATCTGGTACGTGTTCTTCGAGAAATCGACCCCTTCCAGGGCCTTGTCCACTTCAGCGCGGCGGTTGCCAAACATCGGTCGTCCTTGTGTTGACATGAGCGTTTTGGTGAAGCGGACAGATTACCAGAACCGCAAACGGGTTCGCCAGCCATGCCGTAGAACGGAATTCATTCCGTTCCTGCCTGCCAAGCGGCGGAGTGGCTGGGGCGCAGTCAGACGTGGCAGTCCACAGCAGCAGACGGTCTTCCCCCAGTGGCAAATACCAGACCACTTCCAGGCCCCAGTTCTGCCTCGCACGCCCAAAGAGCTGGGGCCCGTGATCATTTGTACACGCCCCGTCGCCCCTGCAATCGGCATCCACCTTGACCGAGCAGTCCCACTCACGCCCCAACCACCCCGCCGTGGCTGGCAATTCATGCCGTTTCTTCACAAAATCATGAGCGTTGGTGCTGAGAAGCCAGAAGCAAAGAGTGACAACGGCGGTCCATCCGATGAAAACACCACTGCATTCCAAATCCAAACACTTCCTGCAACAGGGGTTGTTCAACGGTATTCGCAACTTTGCCGAGTTGGAATGCCGCATCGAAGCACTAAGTGACGAACGTCAAAGGGGTGATGCTTTCGAAGTCTTTTCCGAAGCATATCTTGCGACTCAGCGTGCTCATGAGGCCGATATGCTCTGGCCGCAGTCCACTGCTCCCATAGATGTTTTGCAAAGTCTCGGATTGACGGTCCAAGACAATGGCGTCGACGGATTGTTGCGATCACCAGTCGGCTTGCACAGCGTCTATCAATCCAAGTTTCGGAGTGGTCGCGCATCCCTGACATGGCGAGAACTTTCGACGTTCATGGGGTTGGCGGATAGTTCGCAAATCCATTCGCGGATGCTCATCACAAACTCCGACGACATTCCGACGTTGATGAACGACCGACGAAACTTCTCTTGTATTCGCGGTGCCGACTTTGAACGACTTGAAGAAGGGGATTTCGATGCAATTGAACGTTGGCTAGCTGGCGCGCCGGTCGATATCCCGAAGAAGGATCCCAAACCGCATCAGGAAGAGGCAATCACGGCCATTTTGCCCGCTCTCGAACAGAATGGCCGCGCGACGGCCGTCATGGCCTGCGGTACTGGCAAGACGTTGGTCGCTCTTTGGGTGGCGGAGAGATTACTGGCCAAGCGAATACTTGTACTGCTGCCATCTCTCTCACTTGTCCGGCAGACATTGCACGAATGGTTGCACGAAACTCGCTGGCCGAAGCTCGCTTTTCTGTGTGTCTGCTCCGATCCGACAGTGACTTCAGAGATCGATTCACTGTCCGTCCAGCAATCTGACTTGGATTTTCAAGTCAACACAGACAGCGAAACCGTGCGAGCATTTCTCGACGCAGACTTTGACGGGACAAAGCTTGTCTTCTGCACCTACCAGTCTGCCCACATTGTCGGGGCTGCCATGCGCGATGACGAAGCGTTCGATTTGGGAATCTTCGATGAAGCCCACAAGACCGCTGGTCGAGTCGGAATCCGTTTTGCGTTTGCTCTGAACGACCAGAACCTGCAGGGCCAGCGGTCACTAAGTCTTGGCCCCCGTAAGGATTTCGAGCAGGGTGGCTTCGTTCCAGCCGCAGCGGCGGCGGTTCATCGCCACACTTTTCT
>JAYTFV010000367.1:0-10014 GCA_043734065.1 Planctomycetota bacterium | reverse complement strand
CCTCAGTCTTCCTTTTCGTGTGTTTCGTGACTTTCGTGGTTCCACTCCGAGGGGTCGGATGCTCTGACCCAGAGCACCGACGATGGGGACGCACACACATCGTCCGGCGGGATCGCTCGGGGTGACTTGGACCGTGCTGTTGAGTCTGGCGTCGCTTCTCCTTTTTCCCAGCGGACAGTAACCTCATCCGAAAGACCTCTCACTCGTTCGGAGATGTGGGTATGAAATCCGACGGGCCACAGCGCCGGGCACTTTGGAATCTCCCCAGGCTGGTGGCCTGCTGGGCTCTGCTCAGCGGGTGGACGCTGGGATTTTCGCAGGTGAGAGTGCGAGATCCGATCGGGTTCGAGGTCGACCAGTCGGGCTCTGTGGTGCGGGCGGGGGCACCGGTTCTCCTGAAGTTGAAGATCATCTGTTCTTCGCCCGGAATCATGGAGGGGGATCTGGAGATCCAGGTCAGCGACAACATCGGGGCGACAATCGCGCAGATTCGGATTCCCGACTGCGTCTATTCGCCGGGTCGGATGGAGGTCGAGTACCTGCTCCCGATTCAGTCGCACGATCTCCAGACCGCGCTGGGGATCACCTGTTTCTTTCGCGAGAAACACGGGGCCTTCTATTCGAGTATCGGGCAGTTGGTCTTGCCGTCGCGGAACTCGTTTGTGGTGCCGATTGTGCGGGGAGCCAGCGACGATTCGACGGACGACTTCGCTTGGTTGATGCTGGAGAGATGGTGTCCGAAGCATTCGACGAGAACCGGATTCACCCCGCTGCTGACGCTCACTCCCCGTCTCCGAGGAGCCGATCTGCCGCGCGATGCGCTCAAGCATCTGCCGCATGACATCGTCGTTGTCGAGGCGGCGGGCTTCGCGGAACTGGTCGGGCCGCAGATCCACGCTCTCGATGAATGGGTCCAAGGCGGCGGCGCGCTGTTCCTGCAAATCGGCCAGGACGAACTCTCGACCGAGCAGCAGGCGTTCCTGGACCGCCTGACCGCGAAGAATCCCAAGGTACTCACTGATGTCGTCGAGGGAACCACTCTGATCCCGGTCATCGCAGGCGGGGCCGGGGTTCCGATCGAGTACGGATTCGGGCAGGTGTGGCTGACGACCGAGCGCTCGTGGGCTGCGGCCACCCAGGCGGATCGCATCGCAGCCCTGGGGTTTCTCTGGCGGCTGCGGCAGGAGCATCGCGACTCGCTGGGACAGGGCGGGATGCTCTCTTTAATTCCGGCCAGTGATGAACAACGGAACCATTGGGACCAGTATGGCCTCACGATCGACATCGATGAGAACACGCCCGGAACCCAGTTGAGTCTGGGCGCGACCGATGCGGTCCTCAACAGGTGGGAGCAGCTCCTGCAAAACCCCCGCAGCAGCCGTCCCGGTGAAATGATCGAAACTCTCATGCCGCGCGATGTGCAGGCGGTCCCGGTCTGGTTGTTGTCGTCCATGCTCCTCGTCTACATCGCCGCGATTGGGTTCGGGGACTACATCGTCCTGGGCAAGATCAAACGTCGCCGCTGGACGTGGTTCACCTTTCCGGCGATGACGCTACTGGTGTCGCTACTCTCGATTGGAACGGCGAAGGGATACTTGGGCACCTCACAAGAACTGAGTGCGGTCGAGTTCCGCGACGTGTCCGACGACGGAACGATCTGCCGCGTGAGTCGCTTCGAACTGCTGTTCCGCTCCAGCTCGGGCCGCTCGGTGACGAAGCTCGACAACGCTGCGTTCACCCCGGTCGCCCGACAGGCTCCTCGCAGCCAGAATCAACAATACAACCAGTATCAACCCCCACCTCCATCGTCATCTGACGACACCCAGATGGTGATGATCGAAGGCAACCCCACCGCCCAGTCGACCGTCACCCAGCAGGTCGAGCAGTGGAAACCCCAACTGAACCGGACCGTGACCTTTCCCCGCGACCAGAAGTCCCCGCTGACGCTGCCGACTCCGGGTCCGGGGGTGAAGCTCTCGTCGCCCAAGTTCAAACAACAACTGGCGGCCAAGATTCGCGAGGTACTGCCCAACGCAGAGGGTTGGCTGTCGTTCTCACCACAAGAGCTCGTCCTGGGGCCAGACTCCCTGAACAACATCATCAACACGAGCGATGGAGTCAGAATTCAACAACTCATGAGGATTTGCCAAGCCCCAGTCGCCCAACAAAACCAGGCTGGTACAGGACTGTTCACCCTGTTCAACCAGATCAGCCCCAGTGCCGACACGGGTCTGACCGACATGGTGATCGCGACTCCCGGTCACGAGGTGTTGTGCGTCGCCGTGCGCGAGGCGAACAACGTACTGGTGATCTACCGCTGGAGAGTGCCCACCCCGTAGAACATCGAATGACGCCGCCCTCGCTAACGCTTCGGGTTACCAATCCAGTAACCCGAAGCGTGAGCGAGGGCACCGAGCGCCAGCGAGGTGTCCGCCCCCGGCCAACTTTCCCGCCAAGGCTTCTCCTGCGGATCAAGCTCCCGTAGAACATCGAGAGACGCTGTCCCCGCTGACGCGTCGGGTGATGAAACCAGTCACCCGACGCGTCAGCGAGGGCCGAGCGCAGCGAAACCTCTGGACCTCACCGGGAGCCATTCATGACCGATGATCCTGTCGGATTCTTCCTCACCTGGGTCACCTATGGCACTTGGCTCCCCGGCGACCCACGTGGTTGGGTCGAGTACCACAACGGCTGGCAGATGCCGGACCTGATTCTGGAACTGGAGTCCGCAGCTTTGATGACAGAGGACGCCTGCCGACTGAACTAGGAACAACGTGCAGCTGTGGAAGCCCAGATCGAGGAAACCTGTGACCATCGAGGCTGGCACCTGCATGCGGTCAACTGTCGATCGAATCACATTCATGTGGTAGTCTCTGCATACAACACGGCTCCGAAGAAGATCAGACGCGATCTGAAGGCATGGGCCACGCGGTGTTTGAAAGAGCAGTTTGATCCAGACCGAGAAAACTGGTGGGCCGAGCGCGGCTGCATCCGGTTTCTGTTCGGGGATGAGAGTCTGGAGACGGCCGTACTCTATGTTGTGGAGGCAAAAGACCGCATGGGGCGAGACACCCCGTAACCCGATGCGTCAGCGAGGGCGTACGTCTCTCGGCGTACTGCGGGAGTGAGGTCCGCATGAGGCCGGGATTGATGCCACTTGGTGGGACGCCTCGCTGCGCTCGGGGCCCTCGCTTACGCGTCGGGTTGCTTTACGACTCCTCATCCAACCGCTCGGCCTCGCCGCTGAGGATGCGCGTGTAGCTCTCATACCGCAGGGCCGAGATCAGTCCTTGCGACACCGCTGACAACACCGCGCAGCCTTTCTCGTGCGTGTGCGTGCAATCCGCGAACTTGCAGTAGGCTACGAATGGCCGGAACTCGATGAAGTATGCCTCGACATCTGCTGACTCCACCGCCCACAACTGGAACTGGCGGATGCCCGGCGTGTCGACGACCCAGCCGCCACTGGTCAGTGGGACCAGTTCGGCCACGCGGGTGGTGTGCCGTCCCTTGCCGGTGTCTTCGCTCACGGTGGCCGTGCGGAGGCCGAGTCCCGGCTGGACGACATTGAGCAGCGACGACTTGCCGACGCCGCTTTGACCGGTCAGGACGGTGGCCTTGCCGTGCATCAGTTGGCGCAGGCGGTCGATCCCGTCGCCGCGCGTGGCGCTGGTCAGGACGACCTCGCAGCCGAGTTGAGCGTACTGGCCGATCAGCGGTTGCAGGTGGGCGGGGTCGATCGAGTCGGCCTTGTTGATGCAGACGATCCCCTTGACGCCGCCGACCTCGCAACTGACCAGGAACCGGTCGATCAGCGCGGGCTTCAGAGGCGGATCAGAGGCGGAGGCGACGATGGCTGCCTGGTCGACATTGGAGACGATGATCTGCGATGTCCGCCCGACGCCGCGCTCCAGCGTTGAGGTGCGGGGCTCGATCTGCTCGATGACGCCGGTGGATCCATCGGTCGAGCGGAAGACGACCCAATCCCCGGCGGCGATGACGTTGCGTGTCTCGCGCTGCATGGTGCGCAACACTCGCCGGACTGAGCAGTCGAAGGTGCGGCCCTCCTCGATTTGCACGCAACTATGATTGGCCCCGACGGCCCACAGGACTCGGCCGCGCTGGCAGTCCGCCAAGTCGATGTTGCGGTGGGTGCCATCCTCGGAGTCGCCAGACTTCACGATGACGGTGCGGTGGCGGGTTTGTGCCCCCTTGCCGGAGACCCGTTCATCGCTGGGGAGGTCGGCCAGATCGTCCTGGGACTGGCGGGTGAGGTCGGCCTGGCGGGTGCGGTGGCCCCGATTCTTCTGAAAGCGAACACGTATCTTGCGGTTCCGGTCGTCGGCCAATGTTACTCCTCTTCGAGCCAGCGGGACGCATCGTCTTCTTCGGCGGAGAAGGTCTTGGGCTTTGGGGGCTTCACGGCCGGGGCCGATTTGCGGTGCTGCCGGGCTTCGTCACGCCGCCTTTCCAAGCCCGCCTTTTCGAGCAGGCTCATCGCAAACGGGTCTTCTTCCTCCTGAGGCGGGGCCTCCGCACCGGGGGCGAAGTTGATCGTGAACTGATGCTTGGCAATCGTCACCATGTCGCCCGGCTGGAGGAATTTCACATCCAGCCGCTCGCCATTGACCTTGATCCCGTTACTGCTGCCCAAGTCCCGAATCTGCCAGAACCCGTTGATGAACGCCAACTCACAGTGCTGCGAGGAGACGTTGGGGAAATCGAGAACGATGTCGCAGCGGCTACGACGCCCGATGAGCAACGGAGTCTTGAGGAGCGGGATGGGGTCCCCTCCGCCGACGGGGACCAACTGGCCCAACATGTGATGTCTTCCTGGAATGAGACCGCCACACGCCGCCTCGGAATGATGAAGAGACGGTGAATAATATCTGTGACGAACGATATCCGTGCTGAATTTCGAAGTCAATTTGCGGATTTTCGTTCGTGACGCATTCTTCGAAACTTCATGATCGATGCCCTCAATTCGGATTTCTCCGATCGATGGGGGGCATCCGCCTCTCGTTCGGAAGTCTTTCCATATCGGGCGATGCTCCGCTGCGCCGAGCCTTCGCGTCGCGGCTAAACGTGTGTCAGCAGACATCCGAAGGAGTGCGGTCGCCATTCTAGGCAGAATCCCATGGGATTCGAGCGGCTCTGCCACTCTTCGAGGTGCCCTCACGTCAGCCCAAGGCGGGCTCTCTGGCTCATTTCCATACCCCGAAGGGGTTTCAGCCAATAGCCGGTGGTGAGCGCAGCGTCACCACCGGTTCGCAGCCCCAGAGGCGACTGTATCCCGAAGGGATTCCAGCCGATGAGCTGGCATCAACGCTGCGCCGGGCTGCAATCCCTTCGGGATAGTCGGGCTGGCGCTGGGGTCAGTCCATGTCGGATTGACCGACCCTTGGGGGCTGAGGAGCGAGAACCTGCGTACAATGGCGACTGCACTCCTTCGGATGTCTAGCCGCACCCTCAACCCTCAACCCTCAACCCTCAACTCTCAACGATCCCTCTCAACGATCCCCCTTTTTCCCCGACCGAATTGACGAGACACGCTCACTGCCTAAACTTCGACATCCCTTGGACTTTGCGAGTCGCAGCTGACACCCCTGTTTGGATTGGCCCCCGGATACATGGCGCGGACCCCACTGCCTCCCACCTTGGTTGGACTCCTGACAGCTGCGGTTTCACTCGTGGAGGAATCGCGAGCGTCGGCGGTCCTCATGTTGGCGGATATTCCATACGACCTCAAAGCGGTGAAAGAAATCTTGGGCGACAGTCGGCTGATCGTGGCCTCGCACAAGCCGGATGTGCAGCAGGCGTGCCTGGATGACAAGGTCACACTGGTCCCCCTGATGCAGGAGCCGCTGACCCGGCAGGTGCAGGTGAGCCAGGCCCTCCTCGAAGCCATCGCGGACAATCTGGTGTCGACCGGGGATCAGGTAGTCGTGGTCTATACGGCTTTTGATCGCGAGCATATCGACACCATTAGCGTCGTGAGTCTGTCGGAGCGGCTGGCCCGTCTCACGACGCGAGACCTGCAGCGTCTGGAGACGCAGGTGCCGTTGGAGACGCTGCGCCGCGTTGTGGACCTTGCCGTCGAGGTCGGACGCGAGGGGCGCGAGGGGCACAAGGTCGGCACCCTGTTCGTCGTCGGCCAGCACCGCAAGGTGATCGAGATGTCCCACGAGGGGGTGCATGACCCCTTCCGAGGCTACGCCGCCAAAGAGCGGATGATCACCAACGCCCGCGTCCGCGAGAGCATGAAGGAACTGGCCCAGATCGACGGGGCCTTTGTGATCTCAGCGGAAGGGGTCGTGATCGCAGCTGGTCGCATCCTGGATGCCGCCGCCGAAGACATCACGCTTTCGAAGGGCCTCGGAGCCCGCCACTGGGCGGCCGCCGGGATCTCCAAGGCGACCAAGGCGATTGCGATCGCCGTCTCCGAATCGACCGGCACCGTTCGCATCTTCCAGGACGGCATCGTCGTCCTGCGGATCGAGCCCATGAACCAGGCCATGAAGTGGCACGAAGTCGCCACCGAACCGCCGGACGAGTGAGCGTGTTCAGATCGCTTCAGACTGAGCCAGGTGCCTCTTCCGAACGTAGCTGCGTTCGCCAGAACGCGGGCCACCGGAACCCGGTTCAAGCACCGGAGCAAACCTCCGAAGTCGCCGAGGCTGCGGAAGTCGATTGAACACCGTGAGCCCCCGCCCGCCTTCTGACGAAGGCAGCTACGAGGAGAAGAGGTTCGGCTGGAGTCCAGCCTGCCCTCGGCCCCGACCGTTACATCCAATCGCTACATTCGGAACGGACCGATTCTTGGTCGCGTCTTTTTGATCGCGACTGGGGCGGACGAGTTGCCTTCAGGTTCAGCGGCAGATTCAGCCGATCACTGATGTACGAGGGAATCGTTGTTCTGGTTGCTCACGAGCGACCTTGTTCCGAAGGATTGGAACACTCAGCAACCATCGCTGTCTCGGCGATCGTTTGGGAGTGTTCAGATGTTGTGCCGTACGTCCCGTCTGGTGAGTTGGTCCCTGTGTGCCTGGGTGGGCCTGCTGCTCATCTCTGGATGCGCCACCAAGCGCAGCTCGTCGCGTGTTCCGCGTTCCGGGTCACGGATTCTGCAGAACATCACTCCGGGTTCGGACTACAATCCACCCGCAGATACAATTCCGATGACTCCTCCCGCACCCCGTGATTCCGACCCCTTCCCCCCGACTCACAGAACGTCTGACCTGCCACAGACACCGCCCCATGATGACTTCGAGTCGGCGGAGAATCCGGGCCGCCATAGCGCCAGCTTCGGCCCCTATACCGGGCGCGTGACTCCCGCATCTCAGGCCAACGCACCGCTGCCATCGAGCCTGTAACCCCGACCTGACCCAGGGTGCAGAGTTGGTTCTCGCCAAAAACCAGCACTAGCTGGCAACTCCCGACTCCCCTCTGGCTGATGGCTGATAGCTGATAGCTGATGGCCAGAGGGAGACTCGCCCTCTGGCCCCCGACTCCCGACTCCCGACTCACAACGTGCGATCCGCACTTTCGCCGTCGGTCGTCTGATGATCGAGTTCCCGAAACTGCTTGCCGGCGGCCTTGAGCTTCTTCTTCGATTCTGCAATCGGCTCTGCCAGGGGAATCAATTCGGGCTTCTGGCCGCTGATTTCGATCATCGATTTCCGGACCTGTTTCCCCACCGTCTTGGCGATCTCTTCCAGGATCAATTGCCCGGTGGCCCCCACTCGCTTGATCTTCTCGTCGGTCTGCGTGATGCGGAACAGATGGGCCGCCAGTTCGGTCCGGTCCATGCGATCGATCAGACTCTCGCCACCCTTGACCCCCTTCTTCAGCTTGAGGGCCTTGAGATTCATGTTGTACATGCCGCGATAGCCCGCGTTCTGAAAGAACGAATAGTTCTCCACCCCGTGCCGGCTCGCGGAACTCGACAACGATTTTTCGCCGTGCGACACCTCTTCGCGGATCAGCACCCGATCCACCGCTTGCGAGTGCTCCAGGGCTGTCTGGAACGTGTGGGCCAGGGCGGCGAAATACACCTGTGCTGCGGCGACCTGCGGTTTCTGAGAGTCCCCGTTGATCGCGATCAAGTAGCAGGCGAACCGCGTAAACAGGTGCGTCGCGTCCGCCTGCCGGACGAAGTTCTCTTCGATTTCAATATCGAGCGAGAGACACGCATGCTGGGCCTTATGAATGACCTGCTTGAACGAATCATCCGCCACATACCCCAGCGCTGCCATCAACGTGGCCTCGCTCCAGAGGCGCATCCCGTGTTTGACGGCCAGGTCTTCAAACCCTTCCGGACCCTCATCGAAATGAAACAGCTGAGGCAAATCCGCCATGACCACGACTCCTTCCGAGACTGATCGGCAGTTTACCCCTTGACGATGAAGTTCACCATCCGCCCCCGACGGCGCGATCACAGAAGATCAGGCGAGCCGGATGGCGTCAGCCCCCGGACCCAACCGCCTAACGACGGAGTCCGGGGGCTGACGCCGCCCGGCTTGCCTGCGTTTGTCGATGAGCGAACTGGCCCGACCTGGCTGGGCCATTGCGTTCACAAACTCAACAGTAATGGATGCCAGCTCACGTATACAGGGCCGCGATCTCGTGCCCCTCATCCAGGATGGCCACCGGGCGACCATCAGGGGTGTAGAGCTGCTTTTCCGGATCAATGCCGAGCGAACGATAGATCGTGCAGGCCACATCCGCTGGGCGGATCGGCGAGTCGGCGACCTGGCCCCCGTCTCTGTTCGTGGCTCCCAGCACGCGGCCCGGCTGGACTCCCGCACCGGCGAAGAGCATCGAAGCCGCTGGGGCCCAGTGATCGCGCCCGATGTCCTTGTTGACCTTGGGGCTGCGGCCAAACTCGCCCATCGCGACGACGAGGGTGTCCTGGAGCAACCCGCGCGTCTGCATATCAGTGATGAGCGCCGAGAAGCCGCGATCGAAATCGGGGAGACGCTTTTCCAGCCCCTCCCAAATCTTGGCATGATGGTCCCAGCCGCCAAAGTTGACCGTCACGAATGTCACCCCGCGCTCGACCAGCCGCCGGGCCAGCAGGCAACTTTGCCCGAACGTCGTGCGGCCATACCGGTCGCGCTGGGCGGCGTCTTCGGCATCGATCGCGAAGGCCTCGCGGGCCTCGCCGGTCAACACCATCTCAGCCGCCCGGCGTTGGAACTGGTCATAGGCGGTCAACTGGTCGTTCCCTTCCATCTGTCGCGAGAGGCCATCGACCGCTTGCAACATCGACTGCCGCCGGTCGAGACGGACCTGCGCCAGCGGCTCCGCGCGGGCGACATCGCGCACGCGGAAGTTCTCCTCGTTGGGATCACCGGCCTTGAACGACTCGTAGCGTCCGCCGAGGAAGGCACTCTTCCCCAGCTCCCACGTGAACGACGGATTGCGCGGGATCGACACATACGGCGGCAGCGTCCCCGGAAATCCGCTCTCGTGCGCGGCCACCGCCCCCATCGCGGGCCAGTCTCCAAACGCCGACCCAAACCGGCCCGACATGACCCAGTTGGTCGCCGTCTCGTGATGGTCGTTATTGTGCGCCCCACCGCGATGCAGACAGACCTTGTCCATCGTCTGTGACATCATCGGCAGGAGTTCTCCGACCTGCAGACCGGGGACATTCGTGGCGATCGGCTTGTACTTGCCGCGGACCTCTTCGATGGCCTCGGGCTTGGGGTCGAAGCTGTCGTGATGCGACATCCCGCCGCCGAGATAGACGAGGATCACCGCCTTCGCGCGGCGGGTCTGGGTGCCCGCCAAGGCTGGCGATTGCAGCAGCATGGGCAGACTCAGCCCGAACGTGGTGAGTCCGCCGACTCGCAGGAAGTCACGCCGATTGTGGGGGAAGAAGAAGTCAAACATGGGGTGATCCTGGTTTGGTTGCGTGTCGGCGATTTCTCCGAAATCGCTGGTTCGGCATTCGCCATGTGGGAAGAGTTCTCTCTCAGGACGACTCTGTGATCCGCTGCGGTGTTGTTC
>JAYTFV010000366.1:0-3313 GCA_043734065.1 Planctomycetota bacterium | reverse complement strand
CGACTCCATGAACTGCTACCCAATCTCGTGGCACCGGCGATTTCGGAGAAATCGCCGACAATCAGCGGGCTCAGTGACGGCAATCATGTTCACAGCACTGGGGCGACGCTCCTGCGGAGCTGCGAGCGAGGGTGGACGTTTTCTGGTAGGAGCGGCTCGGCAGGAGCCTCGCCCTCCCGATCCGCCTCGCCCTCCCGATCCGCCTCGCCCTCCCGCTCAGCCTCGCCCCTCCCGGTGGGTGTTCGCTGCCGACTATTGCGATGCACACACACGAGGCATCCCCTGGGGATCGCGGGCGCTCGCTCCCCTCGTTCGTTTCGAATAAACTGGGGCTGATGCTCGTGGTGGTCGGATCACGCACGGGTACGTCGAGCTGGCTCGACGGCTCAGAGCCTCTCCCAAAACTTCCGAAGTCTTCGGAGACTTCGGAAGTTTTTCGCGGTTCTCGGAGAGTCACTCACTCGATGCCCCCCTGCTCCGGAGATCTCGATGAAGTTCGTGCGACTGGCAACCTTGGCGTGTCTGGGACTGTGTGCGGCGACGGCGTTTGCCGAGAACTGGCCGGAGTGGCGGGGGCCGCAGCACAACGGGATCTCGACCGAGACCGGGATCGCCACCACGTGGGCCAAGGACCAGAACGTCGCCTGGAGCGTGAAGCTCCCCGGCCAGGGCGGGGCCACGCCGGTGATCTGGGGCGACCACCTCTTTCTGACCTCCGCGGAGGGGGATGACCTCGTCGTGATGGGAATCTCCACAGCGGGCCAGGAACTCTGGAAGACGAAGATCGGCAGCGGCAACAAGGACGCCCGCACCGGAGAGGGGAACTCGGCCTCGCCATCGCCGGTGACCGACGGGAAGCATGTGTGGGTCTTCTTCGGGACCGGCGAGTTGGCCTGTCTCGACACGGCCGGCAAGATCGTCTGGCAGTTCAATGTCCAGGAGCGCTACGGCAAGTTCGACATCCAGTTCGGCATGACCTCGACCCCGATCCTGTACGACGGCGCGCTCTACATGCAACTGCTGCATGGAACGTGGGGCAAGGATTACACGGTCGGGAAGGTAGTCAGTCTGGTGGCAGCCGACGGCAAAGAAGTGTGGGCGGTGGATCGTCAGCAAAGCCCCGAGGATGAGTGCAAGCACGCCTATAGTTCGCCAATCCTGATGCCGGGGAAGCATCCGCACCTCATCACGCATGGCGGAGATTGCACGGTCGGGATCGCCTTGGCCGATGGCCATGAACTGTGGCGGTTGGATGATCTGAATGGCCCGTCGCAGTACAACAAGAACCACGACAACACGCTGCGGTTCGTAGCCTCTCCGGCGGCGACGGAGGAGTTCCTGGTCGTGCCCACAGCCAAGGGGGGACCGGTCCTGGGGCTGGCAGCCAGCGAACTGAGCGGCAATGTGACCGGCAAGTCACCGGTCAAGTGGGTCGGCGACCGGACTCCCGATGTGTCGTGCCCGGTGATCCACGAGGGTCTGGTCTATCTGTGCATGAACGATGGTCGGCTGCGCTGTGTCGATCAGAAGACCGGCGAGAAGGTCTACGATGAGCGGATTCACAACGCCCAGCACCGGGCCTCGGGCGTGGTCAGTGAGGGTCATCTGTACCTGACCGCTCGCGATGGAACCTGCACCGTCGTCAAGATGGGGAGAGCGTTCGAGGTGCTGGCCGAGAACGAACTCGGCTCGCCGCAGACCGCCTCGCCGGTGATCTCGAACGGGACGCTCTACATGCGGACATATGATGCGCTGTATGCGATTCGCGCGAAGTAGCAACTCCCGGTTGAGCTGCAACGCAGTGCGTTGGTTTTCAGTTTTCAGTCATCAGTGTTCAGTGAGAGAAGAGTTGTCAACCTGACAAAGTGCGTTGCCGTGCGGTCCGTATTGTCGGTCTTGACAGCCGTTTCCCTTGGAGAAGACCATATCTCCATCGCTCCATCGCTCCCTCCTCCCCTCCTCCGGTGATCCCATGTCACAGCACTCGGAACCTTCCTCGAACGAACCCCGTCGCAGCTTCCTCGTTCAGGCCGCAGCTGCGGGGACGGGGGCTGTGGCGGGTCTGGTGCCCGCGTGTGCCGGAGCGGTGTTCTTCCTCGATCCACTGTTGAGGAATAAGCAGGCCGCCGATCCGAAGGCGGAGGCCGCAGCGAGTGCCGCCGGGATGGGATACGGCTACCTGCCCATTACGAAGGTGGACTCGCTGCCCGCAGACGGCTCGCCGCGCGCGTTCAAGGTGATTGCCGACCTGCAGGATGCCTGGAACAAGTTCCCGCAGACCGAGATCGGGTCGGTCTACCTGAGCCGGTCGGCCTCCGGAGAGCTCCACTGCTTCAACGCCCGTTGCCCGCATCTGGGGTGTACGGTGCAGTACAAAGAGGGCGAGCAGAAGTACGCCTGCCCGTGCCATGACAGTGCGTTCCAGCTTGACGGAACCCGTCTCAACGAAATCCCGCCGCGCGGCATGGATACTCTGGAAGCCAAGGCCGCGGGCGACGGCACGATCTGGGTCAAGTTCCAGAAGTTCCGCGCGGGAACGGAGGAGAAGAAGCCGGTGTAACGGGGCGTAGAACGGAATTTATTCCGTTCTACGCACCCAACGTCATGGCACCCGATTGCCGTATTCTCGTGGGATGCCAACAAATGGCCCAGACGAACCCCTTCAAACGTTGTCTGTTGGCAGTCGCATCCATCCTGGTAGTGCTGGGAATCCTGTGGGCTGGAAGTCGGTGGCCTTGGTTGACAGGCGGTGCTGTCAACGCGAAATCCCCAACCAGCGAAGAAATCTCTCTGTATGGAGACGCCATCCAGCGATTAAACGAGCGGGGAATCGATCATGCCAGACTGATCTTTGTTCTATCGGGTGACTGGACTGATTCGACCGAGTGCGTCCTGGAGACTTATATTGTTTCCGATGGATTCTTCGTTCTCACTCAACGTGATTCCGTGAGTCGTTCGAGTCGCCCAGGCGATCCACGTGTGATTCGGTTTCGAGAAGGAGTCGCATGCGGGGAGACAGAGAATGATGTCGGGGAAATGGTGCCCATACTCCAAGGGGTTGGAGGACTGAGGTGGGGGCGGAAACCCTTGCGCTCTCCCACTGGATTATTGAAAGGAGTCGAACAATGTATTGAAGGGCCTCTGTCGCTCGGGCGCAGAAGTGTCGTATTCGTGAGATCATCCGAGCCGGTTCCCATTGAAGCGTCAGACGATCCGGCAGAGATCGCGGATAAAGTCGGTGAAGGAGCTGTTGTTGTGTTCGGCATGCTCGAAGAAAGATAGCATCCACCCGCTCGGCGATTCCCATCATCTG
>JAYTFV010000365.1:0-4547 GCA_043734065.1 Planctomycetota bacterium | reverse complement strand
CCACACCAGGTGGCGGCGGCGGGCTTCGTCGAGAGCGACAACGGACTCCGAGGAGAGCTGCTGGGCCAGATTGGAGGCGATCGGCAGGTCGAACTCCTTTCCCAGCAAGGCTCCCACTGTCAGCAATCGCATCACCGGGGTGGGCACGAGCTTCAGCCGTCGCGCCAGGAACTCCGCGGCGTGTCGCGATGACGAGATGTCCGCCAGTGCCAGCGGCTCCACTTGCCACCCGGCTGGCCCCGACACCAATGCCCCCGATTCGACCAGTCCCCGCAGCACCGCCGAGGCCATGAATGGGCTCCCTTGCCCCAGCTCCTGCACCACGGCCAGCGCCTGGTCAGGCAGCGGGCCCGCCATCGACTCGGCCAGTTGCTGCACATTGGCTGCCCCAAAGGGTTGCAGCGTCACATGCGCTGACGGATGCAAGGTCCGCAAGACATGATCCGCAGCGACCTCTTCCGTGCGGAACGCGGCGACGATCAACACATGGCGACGAATGCCCCTCGGTGCCTGACGACGCCACCAATGCCCCAGCAACTTCAACGTCAACTGATCGGCCCACTGGCAATCGTCGAGCAGCACCAGCGCGGGTCTCTCGGGACTCCCCAACTCATCCAGCAGGGCGGTCAGAGCCTGCAGCGTGCGCGCTTCGGCAAACGCCTCCGGCCCCAGCTTGTCCCCCTGGGCCGGGCCGAAGATCTCGTGCAGTTCCGGAAACACGGCACAGATGGTATCGCATTGATCAGTCAGGGAGTTCTGGAGTCGGGCCTCCAACGCTGGCTCTCGACTGGCGGTCGCCACCAGTTCCTCAATGACTCCAGCGAGAATCTGAAACGGACGCTGGGCCCCCTGATCGACGCCCTGGCCGCGCAGCCCCCAGACGCCCTGGCGAGCCGTGCGCTCGGCGAGTTCCACCAAGAGCCGTGTCTTGCCCCCGCCCGATTCCGCTTCCAACAGGACCAACCCGGCCTGCCCCGCCACGGCTCGCGCCACTTGTGCATCGAGGACGCCCAGGTCGCTGCTCCGCCCGACAAACGCGGGCTCAGTGAGCGTCTGTCGTCGATCGTGCTGGCCGACCACCACATCCGGCTCGGCAATCCCCAGATCCAGGCCCGAGGCGATCCCCCGCAGATCCGCCAGCACTGCCGCCGCCGATTGGTAGCGGTCTCGCGGATCTTTGCGGAGCAGACGTTGCACGACTTCATCGAGAACGCGCGGCACAGGCCGGCCCAGGCCGCGCAGCTCCGGAGGCTGGGTCGTCAGATGCTGCCGCAGGACTTCGCCGACAAGGGCCCCTTGAAACGGCGGTCGTCCGGCCAGACACTCGAATAGCACGATTCCCGCCGAGTACAAATCGGAACTCGCTTCCACGTCCTGATCCAGCAGACCGGCCCCTTCCGGGGAGACATATTGTCCCGCCTCCGCGGGCTGGTCGCGAATCGACACGTCGAGACGGTCACTCAGCGCCAGTCCAAAGTCGATCAGCGTGGCCCATTGGAGCAGGACGCGGTCATCCACCAGAACATTGGCGGGCTTCACGTCCCGGTGCAGAACCCCGTGCTCGTGCGCCAACTGCAGAGTGGTGAATAGGTCGATCGCCACGCTGAGCGCCTCGCGCACCGACAGTGAACCCTGTCTCAAGCGGGCCTGGAGCGTCATGCCCGGGATCAGGGGCATCACCAGATACAGCAGATTCCCCTCGCGACCCAGATCCAGGAACAGCGGAAAACGCGGACCTCGCAGCGGACGCAACACCGCCGCCTCGCGCTCCAATCGCATGTGTGCGATCGGCGACAAGACCTCGACTCGGACGGTCTTGATGACCACCGGTTTATCGTGCAATAAATCGGTCCCCAGAAATGTCTCGCCGCTCCAATCGGTTTTCAGAGGCCGCAGCATCTGGAAACGCCCGCCAAAAATCCGGGGAGACCCGGTATCGACCTCGCCGACGAGTCGCCTGGCATCAGGATGTCCGTCGGCATGGCTCATGCCACTCCCCACACTGGTCTTCGAGTCCAGCAACCCGTTGGCGATTCCGATACTGAAGTCGATCGAAGGCCGATGCCCGATTCGAGCTTGAGAACCTCAACCGTAATCTAGCATGCTTCGGGAGGGACAGCATCGCACCCGATTCCCAAGGCACGACAATGCGTTGCCGAGCGGCCCCCCCTCGCACGATTGCATCTCACAATCCCCCCGTTACTATACACAGTTGTTCACAGAGTGTGAAAACCCCATGTTTCCAGTCCCAGCGGCGCTGCTGCGGGGTCGGAGAGGAATTTCGATCATGTCCATCACGAATGAACGTAAGGCTCAGGTGATTCAGGAGTTTCGTCGCGACGAAAAGGACACGGGTTCACCCGAAGTCCAAGTTGCGGTGCTGACGAATCGCATCAATGAGCTGACGCTGCATCTGAAGCGTCAAGTCAAGGACCATGCGGGCCGTCGTGGCCTGCTGCAAATGGTCAGCAAGCGTCGGAGTCTGCTGGAGTATCTGCGTCGGGTCAAGCCGGCGAGCTATGTCGAGTTGATTGGTCGCTTGGGGCTGCGGAAGTAGTTGCAGCCAGTTCGATGGTGTTTGGTGATTGCGGTCATCTGACGATTGGGATGTTCATGCCGGGGGAGGAGCGTGTGGCTCCTCCCGTGCGGGTGTTTCGGCATGTCCCAATGCAGGTGAACTGCCAGGGCGGATTTGTTCGGCTTATCCGCCCGTCTGTCGTGTATTGAGTCGGCGTTGTGTGGGTGTCGGATCGGTTCAGGCAGTCTGTTTCAAAGTCGATTGTTTTCTTCGAAGTAGAAGGTTGTCCCCAGTGAAGGTCTCTGTTCAACGTCAAATCGCGGGTCGTACGCTCACCATTACGACAGGTGAATGGGCCAAACAGGCCAGTGGTGCTGTCCTCGTCCAATATGGCGAGACTTCGGTGTTCGTCGCCGCTCAGAACGGGCCCTCGCGGCCCGGCACGGACTTCTTCCCCCTCACCTGTGACTACCGGGAGCGGCTCGCCGCAGCCGGGAAGTTCCCCGGTGGGTTCCTGAAGCGGGAAGGCCGCCCGACCCAGAAGGAAGTTCTGACCTCGCGGCTGACCGACCGTCCGATCCGTCCGCTGTTCCCGGAAGGGTACATCGACGAAGTCCAGGTCATGGCCAACGTGCTGTCGTGCGATGGCGAGAACGATCCCGATGTCTGGTCGATCACCGGCGGGAGTGCGGCTCTGGCGGTCTCTCCGCTGCCGTTCGCCGGACCGATCGCGGGAGTGCGAGTCGGTCTGATCGACGAAAAATTCGTGCTGTTCCCGACGGTGCAGCAGGTGGCCGTCTCGCGTCTGGACTTAATCGTCGCGGGGAGCCTCGACTCGATCCTGATGATCGAAGGCTTCGCGGATCAGTTGCCCGAAGACCTGATGGCGGATGCCCTCATGTTCGGGCACAAGGCGATCATCGAAATCTGCCAGATGCAGCAGGAACTCGTGGAGAAGGGCGGCAAGGCCAAGGTGCCGTACAAGGCGGCTGCCAAGAACCCCTTCCTGGATGACGTGAAGTCCGAAGCCTACGACCGCCTCTGCGAGGCACGTTCCAATCCGAAGAAGAAGGACCGTTCCCACGCAGCGACTCTCGTGAAGCACAGCCTGGTCGACAAGCACTTCCCGAATGGGGCCACGGAGATGGCCGATGGCCGCACTCTGGTGCAGTTGAAGGAAGCGTTCTCGGCAGTCGATCACCAAGCCTGTCGCGATCTGACGCTCTCTGGCAAGCGACTCGATGGCCGTGGTCCGAGTGACCTGCGGGCGGTCGATTGCCAGGTGCAGGTGTTGCCTCGCGTGCATGGTTCGGCGACGTTCACCCGTGGGGAAACGCAGTCAATCTGTACCGTGGTTCTGGGCACCGTGCGGGACCAGCAGAAGGCGGACGGGCTGTTTGGCGAATTCGCCAAGCCGTTCATGCTCGACTACAACTTCCCGTCCTACTCGGTCGGGGAGTGCAAGCCGATTCGTGGACCGGGTCGCCGGGAAATCGGCCACGGGGCTCTCGCCGAGCGGTCGATTCAGTGGGTGCTGCCGAAGTCGGAAGTCTTCCCCTATACGATCCGCCTGATCTCCGATATCACCGAATCGAACGGCTCCAGTTCGATGGCCTCGGTGTGCGGTGGCACGCTGAGCCTGATGGACGCCGGGGTTCCGATTCGGCAGCCGGTGGCCGGAATTTCGATCGGCCTGGTCAAGGAAGGGAGCAAGTACGTCCTCCTGACCGACATCATGGGCGACGAAGATCACTTCGGCGACATGGACTTCAAGATCGCCGGCTCCCAGAAGGGGATCACGGGCATCCAACTCGATCTCAAGATCGACGGCATCAATGAAGAGATCATCCGTGCCACATTGGTCGCAGCTCGGGACGCCCGTCTCGATCTGCTGCGGATCATGCTCGGTGCGATCAGTCGCCCGCGTCCGGAAATCTCCGACTACGCGCCGCGAATCCTGCAGACGCGGATCGATCCCGAAAAGATCGGCCTGCTGATCGGACCGGGCGGAAAGAACATCCGCGCGATC
>JAYTFV010000364.1:0-10360 GCA_043734065.1 Planctomycetota bacterium | reverse complement strand
CTGTAGGCTTCCCCTCTGGCTCCCGACTCCCGACACCAGACTCCCGACTCGATACAACCGGCAGGCACGAACGAATCCGCAGGAGTTGCCCACGTCGAGACTCGGCCAGCGTTCGGTGAGGGTTGACTCGAATCGGTGTGGCGGACTGAAGGCCGTGGGCACTGTCCGACGACACAGAAGTGGACTCGGACGGGAGCGTCGCGACGGGAGGGCCCCGTTTACGACGAACGTGGCATGGGCTGCGATCTTGTGTTCGAGGGGATTGGAGCCTGCCTCCCATGTTGCTTGCCGCTCAACTCAGTGATGATCAGATCGCCATTCTCGGATGTGCGATTGTGTTTGGGGGATGTCTGGTCATGATGCTCATCGGCCAGAAGATCGGGGACAAGGTGCGCGGCCACAACCGCCATTCGGCCCCGGATGTGGTGCCGTTTCGGTCGTCGCAGCCCGAGTCCGCCAGTGACCGCCAGGCGGCGTAATCTGGCGATCACGGCAATTGGGTCTGGCAGACCCCGAGCGCTCCTTGTTACCATATCATGATGCCGCCAAAAACAGTGGCGAGCCGGGCGGCGTCAGCCTCCGGACGCTGTCGCTGGCCGCTCAGAATCCGGGGGCTGACGCCACCCGGATCGCCGGATTCGAACTGCTGTCATTTCGTGTTCACCGAACAGCGGTCTTCCTCCACTGGTCTCCTCCGCGAGAGGTTCATGCACATGCAATTCAAAACGTTGGCCTTTGGCTTGGCCATGTTGAGCGTGGGTTATCTGAGTGGCTCCGGGGCCTTGTCCCTCCAGTCGAGCCTGACGGCACAGGATGCGAGTGTCGAATTGTCCGAGGAGACGGCCACCAAGATTCATACGGCCAATGAGGCGTTGAAGTCCGCAATGGACGCACTGCAACAGGACGGCAAGTACGAGGGGCTCAGCGAGACTCCCAACGCCTTTCTGATTCTGTGCGGGGGAGGCAACGCCACGGAAGACCTCGCCTCGGGACAAGGGGTCGATCCGGAAACCTTTGCCGCTCTCTACGCAGGCAGCGTCAAACCGGAAATCAAGGATGCGCTGACCAAAGACGATCAGGGGCGGCTGCTCCACAACGATCAACTCGTGCGGCTCTATTCGCGAACGCGTTTGGAGAAGTTGTTCGCGGAACGGACGAAGCTGTCTTTGGCAGGCAGCAAATCACCGTTGGGGACGGTGAAATAGTCCAGGCCGCCCTCGCGGAGTGGTGTGAAACAGGACCGAACAGAACATGGCCGAAGAGAACGGGCGTGTCGGTCCTGCCGACCCGCTCATCGGTGTTCCAGACGGAAGTCGGCAATTGTCCGCAATTGTCACGGATTCTGTTTGGATGTCGGTCGAGAGAGGTGATAGACTCTGTGCTTGGCGCGAATCGCGTCAACACATCTCTGTCCCGTCTGAATGAAAAAGTGTGCGGTGCGTCTGTGGGCGTGCCGTCTGTCCAATATCAGGTTCTTCCTGAGGAGTCGGAGTATGCGTTCCCGAACAGTGAATGCGTTCGCTTGGCTGGCTGGTTTGGCCCTCGGTGGTTTGGCTCTGGATGGCTCGGTGTCAGCGGCTGACCCGGCGGCTGACCCGGCGGCTGACCCGATCGCCGACGCGGTGAGCCAGGCGGCAGTCGTCTACAGCCATCAGGCTCTGGACGGTCACTCCTACTATGCGGTCTCCGTGATGGGGCCGACAATCGAAGCGGCAGCGATCCCGCACGACCACGTGATCCTGATCGACACATCGGCGAGCCAGGTCGGCGAACACCGCACGATGGCCATCAACGTGCTGAAGGAATTGCTGGCCGCACTCCCCGCGACCGACCGGGTGCAGGTGTCGGCCATCGACCTCAAGTCGACCTCCCTGACCAAGGGCTTCGTGTCGCCCGCTCAGGCGTCGGAACTGTCGATTGAGACCCTGCAGAACCGTTTGCCCGCCGGGGCGACCGATCTGGGAACTGCCCTCCATTCGGCAGTGGCTCTGTTGGAGAGCGAACGTGCCTCCTCGATCGTCTACATCGGCGATGGAATGAGTTCGGCCCAACTGATCGATCAGGCTGAGTTCGAGGCCCTGGCGACAAATCTGCGCGACCGTCACGTTCCCATTCATGGTTTCGCGGTGGGTGCGAACAAAGATCTGCGGCTCGTCGGGACTCTGGCCCAGCAGACCGGGGGCCTGGCCCTGATCGACAATATTGGATTCAATGCCATTTCCGTGGGACAGCGTCTGGCCCAGGCGATCGATCTGCTGGTGACTTACCCGACCTCGCTGGCGGTGCATTGGGCCGATGCGGAAGTCGTTCCGCAGCAAGCGTTGCCCTTGCGATCTGATCGCGAGACGTTCTATCTGGCTCGCGGCAAGTGGGTTTCGGGGGCGTCGCTCTCGGTCCAGACTCCGACCGGCGAACTCTCCTGGAACATCCCAGATGCCAAGTATCGCCAGGGGAACCAGTACCTGGAAGGGTTCTGGAATGAGGCCCATGCCACCCAGGCACAACCGGTTCCACTGGCGGGAGTGCAGTTCCTGCAAGTGGCCCGGCAGTCTTTCGCCGATCGCATCGAGCAGCTGGAGATCCAGGCGGACAACTCATTCTTCAAGGGTGACATCGCTCGAGCCGAAGTGGTCACCGATGAACTCCGTCGGCTTGATCCTGCCAATGTCCGCGCCACCGGGGTGAAGAACCGGGTCGGCAAGTTGAAGGTGCGAACCGTCGCTCAAATCGCTCAAGTGGAAGAACAGCCCGAGGCGGATGCTCCCGCTGCTCCGGCGGCGGAAGCTCCGGCAGCGGAAGCCCCGGCAGCCGGTGCCGATCCGGCAGCGGAAGCCCCAGCGGCCCCAGCCGTTGGTGCCGCTCCCGCAGTCCCGCCCCCCCCTGCGGTGGGTGCCGATCCGGCCACTGAGGCACCGGTTCCTGAAGCTCCGGCTGCGGAATCCGAATTGCCTTTGAAGAATCGCCTCAACCCGGTCGACCTCTCCCCCATCGCTCAGGAAGAAGCCCGCCGCAGGGCCCGCACTCAAAAGCTCAAGCAAGAACTGGAAACCGCAATCAAGAATGCCAAACAGGCACTGTCGATCTCCCCGGACGCCGCTGTCACACTGATGGAAGGCACCCGGATCACGATCAAGTCGGCCAATGACATTGACGCCGATGAGAAGGCCCAGCTCTTGAAGCAGGCAGACGCTGCCCTGACGGACATCCGCAATCAACAGGCGGTCCTCCAGATCCGCATCCAGGCCAGCGAACAACGCAAAGCGGAGCAGGAAGCCCAACAGCGGGTCATCGACTTCGCCGCTGAACAGGACGAGAAGCTCAAGCAACTCGTGGACCGCATCCGGTCTCTGATGGACGACGGGTATCATGGAGACTCGAACGCCTTTGAAGAGGCCGAGGCCGTCTCCCGCATCATCGAATCGATCGCTCCCAACTCGGCCATGGGGGCTGCCACGATCTTTACCTCGGAAGCGGCGGGACAGTTGTCGAAGGCTCAACACCTGCGGGCACTGCGGTATGACCGGTTCCTGGAGACCCTCTACCAAGTCGAACTGTCAGACGTTCCATTCCCGGATGAGCCGCCCGTCCGCTATCCGCCCGCAGCTGTCTGGCAACAACTGACGCTGAAGCGGGAGAAGTGGAAATCGGTCGACCTGCACAAGAACAGCCCGAACGAGCAGAAGATTTCCCGCGCTCTGGATCAGCAGACCTCGCTGGAGTTCCCGGACAACACCCTGAAGGAAGTCGTGGACTTCATCCAGCAGTTGCACAACATCCCGATCCGTCTGGATGAGCAGGCGTTGACCGACGCGGGACTCGATGCGGAAACCCGGATCAATCTGGTGATCTCGGGGATTTCGCTGCGGAGTGCCCTGAAGCTGATGCTGGAGAATGTGAACGGTACCGAATTGACCTTCATCATCCAGGACGAAGTGATGAAAATCACGACCAAGGAAAAGGCCGACCTCGCCTACACGACCCGCGTCTATCCGGTGGGTGACCTCGTGATCCCGATCCAGGCACCGCAAATCCAGGGCAACCAGCAAGGCGGTCAGCAAGGTGGCCAAAACGGCGGAAACAACGGAAATAGAGGCGGTGCTGGAGGTGGTAACAACGGCGGTGGAATGTTCAGCGTTCCCCACGCCAGGCGTACGCCCGTGGGTGATGCTGGAAAAAAAAACCGACTGAACTGATGGAACCTGCGCAAGATGCGAGTCTTGCGCAAGCTCCCGTCATCCGGCCCAAAGCTCAACCCAATACTCAGCAGCGGAACTCGGGCAACGCCCCGGGGGCCGCTGCTGGTGTTCTCAACCCCGCCCCCACCCCCGCAACAGTCCTCGCCAAGCCTTCGTCCCGGCCACCGGAAGTCGGCACCATCGCCCCCGGAACTGTCCGGGTCATGGGGGCCATCGAGTCCCGACCTTCTCCCGGATTTCCGGATTGCAAAACGGTCGGCCCGGAAGCTTGGCGTCCCTTTTTCGCCAAGACCAAGCGCTCCGTGAAAGCGGTCCAATGGCACGTGGAGTACCTGATCGATCAACAACAATACAAACACGTCATCGCCCTGCTGAATGCAGCCATCATTGAGGGACAGTCTCAACCGTGGATGTATGAGATGCTGGCCGTCATGATGCAGAAAGAGGGATATCCGCAGGACGAAATCGAACGAATCGTGTTGTCTGTCGCCGATTTTGGCAATGCGACATACGACTCCATGATGTACTCGGGTGCCTACCTGAAAAGATTTGACCGCTATGAATCCGCGCTGCGGATGTATCGCCAGGCGTCCCGTCTGGCCCCCGAGCGACCGGAGCCGTACTCGCTGGGAATGAAACTGGCTGCGCAAACTGGAATCACGGATGATGCCATCTGGGCCGCCTGCGGAGTCCTTCGAAACAACTGGAGCGTCGACCATCAGCGGCAGCACGAACTGGCAGAAAACCTGCTGTCCGATACCGTGAAGGAGCTTCAGAAGACCAAGCAGGACGCTCAGATCGCCGAACTCGAACAGCAGGCCACGGAGGCACGGCGTCGCGACCTGCAAGTCCGGATGGAATGGAATGGAAACGCCGATCTCGATCTCTCCGTCCAAGATCCCGCCGGAGGCATTGCTTCGTTTCAAACCCAGGAATCCGCCGGTGGCGGGTATCTGCTGAGCGACGGGTACGGTCCCAAGAATTGCCTGGAAGAGTTTGTGTGCCCGGTGGGATTCAGCGGAGAGTACATTCTCCGCGTGAAGAAGGAATCGGGAAAGCTCGTCGGCGAACGGGCGGTGCTGACCATCGTGACCCACGCGGGCAGCCCACTCGAAAAGAAAACCATTCGAACCGTCACTCTCGACAAGTCCAACGAACAGATGATCCGCATTACTCTCGAAGACGGACGCCGCGAACAGCGGCGGGCTGTCCTCTTCGCAGCTCCGGCGGGCGTCGCGCGGGACTGGGAGCGGGTCGCCTCGCAAGTCGGACGACCCACACGACGCATCGTCAACCCCGAGGTGCGCCAGGCCGTGGCCGAGATGCGGCATTCGCGCCAACAGGGCGTCGTACCCGCCGGAGCTTTCGCCGTGGGCGGCGTCGTCGGGTTCGCCCCGGTGGTGACATTCATCCCCACCGGCACCCGGCTGGTGGCCCAGGCTGTGGTCTCACCCGACCGTCGTTACGTCCGCATGGCCCTCAGCCCGTCCTTCACCGAGATCGTCGATGTGGCCGTGTTCTCGTTCCAGGGAGGCAACGCGGGCACCACGACGACGACGGGGCGCTGATCCGCTCACGGGGCGATGTCATCGTAACGACCGCGATCGCCACTGCGGGGTATTGAGCCTGACCGATCTCGCCAATGCTTCACGTCCCGGTATAAAGTGGCTCGATCACCGCCCCGTTCATCAAGCGGTTGGGTCGCCCCAATGGGTCGCGGAGTTCGGCGTGGTCATCGACACCGAGGGCGCTGTAGATCGTGGAACAGACATCGGCGGGCGTCCACGAGCGCGAGACGGGGTAAGACGCGGTCGCGTCCGACTGGCCCAGCACCTGTCCCCCGCGTACTCCCGCTCCGGCAAACAGCCCCGAATAGACGTACGGCCAGTGGTCGCGACCGGGGAGCGTCTGACCCGGCAAGGTCGAGATTCGCGGCGTCCGACCGAACTCGCCCATCACGACCACCATCACATCCTGAAGCAACCCGCTTGTTTCAAGGTCGGTCATTAACGCCTCCAGCCCCTGGTCGAGCTGCGGGCAGAGCGTGTTCTTCAGCTTGCCCCAATTGTCGGTGTGCGTGTCCCACGTCTGGACGATTCCCATGGCCGCCTGGACGATCGGGACGCCCGCCTCGACGAGTCGTCGCGAGAGCAGTAGCGACTGGCCAAACTTGTTGCGGCCATAGCGGTCGCGGGTCTGGGGGGACTCGCTGTGGATGTTGAAGGCCGTGGTGACCTTGGCCGAGGTGAGCAGCGAGAACGCCAGTTCCTGCTGCTCCTTAAACCCCGCAGCTCGCCCGCCCATCGGGTTCTCTCGCTCTAACACCGTGTTGAGTTCGTGTCGCGAGACGAGTCGCGACGGCGTGACATCCTGGGGGAGTGAGAGCGAGTCAACCTTGAATTTCGGGTCGTTGGGATCCTGGTTGATCTGCCACGGGTCGTGCTTCATGCCGATGAACCCGGCGTACTGGCCCGGCCAGGTGAGCGGTCCCTCAATGAAATAGTTCGGCAGCGACACACCGGTCGGCACCCCGTCCGTCCGGGGGTGCATGTAATCCAGGGCCGACGCCATGTTTGGAAAGTCGCTGCGAGACTGCACCCGGTCGAGGTCGCTCCCCCCGCGCGGCACCGGTGTGGGCCTTCCCGTCAGGGCCACGTGCGTGGCCAGCAGATGGTTCCCCTCCCCATGCGTCAGCGTCCGCAGCACCGTCCAGCGGTGGAGCATCTTCGCCAATCGCGGCAGATGCTCACCCAGATAAACGCCCGGGATCGCGGTCTCGATCGCCGAGAATTCCCCACGAATCGCATCCGGGGCCAGCGGCTTGGGATCGAACAGATCGAGCTGGCTCGGCCCACCACTCAAATGGATCCAGATCACCGACTTGGCTCGGGCAGTCACTTCCGCGCACACCGGTCTGGCCAGAGCAGCACCGAGAACCCCAGCTGCTCCGATTTGAAACAGGCTGCGACGCGGAAGTCGACCAAACCAATTCATCAAGGAAACCTCCGAGTGACCAAACCACGAACCATCAAGTGTCCACGCCCAGCGATGGACCCACCTCTGAGTTGATCTTCGACACTATCGACGCATTGATTGTAGTTTATTCGTTACGCAGGGGAACCCGAAATCGGAGAGAGTCACTGATTGACTATCACAATCACTCTCATCAATGATCGTGACTGTGCCCGTGGTCGTGCGAATGCCCGTGATCGTGGGAGTGGCTGTGGTCGTCGTGAGTGTCCTTGGACGCACTTGCAGCCCCCTCAACTCGCACCGCTTCGCTGGCAAAGCTCCCTTCGGCGGCGCGGTACACGTCGCGGAGCGGGACGCCTTGTTCGGTCGCGACGCGGGCGCAGTCTTCGAACTCGGGGGCGAAGCGGGGGGCGGTGCCGGGTTGCCAGGCGAGCTTGCCCTGGACCGGGCCGAAGGCGGTCTGCACGGTGTAGGCTTGCCGGGCTTGCTTCACGCGCTCGATGCGGTGACGACGAATGCCGAGCGTGCCGGTCTCCTGAAACAGCAGCGTCTCGAAGCGCTCGCTCTCCTCGGGACGGCACAGAATGCTCACGATCACGCCGGGGCGGTCCTTCTTCATCTGAATCGGCGTCGAGTAGACATCGAGTGCCCCGGCCTGGAGAGCCGACTGCTTCACATAGCCGATTACCTCGCCGGAGACATCGTCGAGGTTGGTCTCCAGCAGGCACACCTGATCGGTCTCGGGGGACACGATCATTTCGCCCACGAAGAGCCGCAGCACGTTGGCCCGGTCGGGAAGATTCATCGTCCCGGCTCCGTAGCCGACCGCCTCGATCGTCATCGCGGGGAGCGCCCCGAACCGGTCGGCCAGCACCTTCACGATGGCAGCTCCGGTCGGCGTCGTCAGCTCCGCCATGATCGGCAAGTCGATTAGCGGGATGCCCTTCAATATCTCCGCAGTCCCCGGCGTCGGCACCGGGCACAGGCCGTGATCGATCCGCACTTGCCCGCGTCCCGGTGGCAGCGGGGCACAGACGATGACCTCCGCATTCAAAGCGTCGAACCCCGCTGCGGCCCCGACGATGTCGACGATCGAGTCGATGGCCCCGACCTCGTGGAAGTGGATCTCATCGAGGGTGGAGCCGTGGACGTGGGCTTCGGCCTCGCCAATCACGCGGAAAATCGACTTGGCCAGCGTCTTCGTCCGCTCGGTCAGACCCATCGCAGCATCGATCATCTTCGCGATCTGCGAGTACCCCCGGTGTGGCTGGCCCGGCGGGTGCTGGATGCGGACAGCTGTGGCGCGGAAGCAGGACTTCATCACCGACTCGAACCGCAGCTCAACCCCCGGAATGCCGAGCGCGGCGACCGCTGCCTGGATCACTGCCGGGTCGACCCCCGCATCGACGAGAGCGGCCAGCGTCATGTCGCCGCTGATGCCGGTGGCACATTCGAGGTAGGCGATTCGCATGCGGGGCTTCTCGGGAAACGCGGGTGGGCAGATAACTGACGACTCCTGCCCTGGGCGAACGATTGTAGGGCGCATGCAAGGCTGGAAAAAGCCGCTCTTATGGTCCTCGGCGGTTCTCCCCGTTGTGACCCCGGGTTGTGAGCTAGGTTGACGGCAGGCCCCCGCGCAGACCTCGCGTTCCGTGCCATTCCCCCGTCACATTCGCTCCCCTCGCGAAACGACATGAGTACGACACTTTCCGAACAACCGGCACAGACGTTCGTGGCCTCCGCTGAACCAGCGGCCACCGCGACGCAAATCACCACGCTCAAGGTGGCCTGGGTGCTGTTCATCCTGGCGACCGGTGGCCTGGTCATGGGGATGAACGAGGCCGACCCCGATCTGTGGGGACACTCGCTGTACGGACGCGATTGGATCGAGACCGGTCGGCTGGCCAAGACGACGACCGGCTCGTTCACCTCGATCGGTTTCCGCTGGATCAATCATGAGAACCTCGCCGAGTTGCTGACTGCCTGGACTGAAATGCAGTTTGGGCCCGTGGGACTGGTGATCGGCAAATTCCTGCTGAGTCAGGTGGTTCTGGGGCTGATCCTGTTTCAGGCCCGGCGGCATGGTGTCCGTTGGGGGATCGCAGGATTGTGTGCGATCCTGGCTGCGAAAGGACTGGCGTTTCACTGGCACTTCCGCCCGCAAGTTCTGGGCTACACGCTGTTCAGCGTGATGCTCGTGGGCCTGTCGTGGATCTTTGAGGGCTGGGAGGGACGCTGGAACTTGCGGCCCTGGTCCGCCTCGGCTCTGGCTCCCGATGAGGGGGCCGAGTACCGCTGGAAACGCATGCGGTGCTTGTGGCTCAGCTTCGTACTCTTTGCGGTTTGGACCAACACACACGGCAGTTTTGCGGCGGGCCTCGCGATCTTCGTGGCGTATCTGGTGTTTCGCTCGGTCGAGGCGGTCAGCCTGTGGCGCTGGTCCGCCGAGGGCCGCATCCGCCGGTTTGTGCTGATGAGCTGCGTCGCGGGACTGGGCACGTTTGCGACCCCGTATGGCCTCGCTCTGCATCGCTGGATGCTGGCCGCCATTGGGCATCCGCAACCGGAGATACAAGACTGGCAGCCGATCGCCCTGTTCACCGCTGAGGCTTTGCCATTCTGGGCACTCGTCGTGGTGACACTGTTCTCACTGCGCTACACGCGACTGCCGAAGGACTTCACGCAACTCATGATTCTGGGGCTGGTGACTTGGCAGGCGGTCAGCCATGTGCGTCATCTGACGTTTCTGGCGCTGCTGGTGGCATTCTGGATTCCGCCGCACTGGCAGTCGGCCTGGCAGCGGATCACCGCCGGTTCGGGGCAGACGACGACCCCCTCGCCGAGCCAGAGTTCCGTGCAGTGGGCCAGCGTTTGCCTGTTGATCGGGACGCTGTTCATGGGAGTCCGACTGGCTCCCCAGTTAGCTCGTCTCGAAGTCGATGCGAGTCAATACCCCGTGGCCGCCATGCAGTTCCTGGAGGACCGACAGCTGCGCGGGCGGACGGTGGTGACGTTCAACTGGGCCCAGTATGCGCTGGCTTGCTTTGCGCAGGAGCCCGATCCGCTGCGGCGTTCCACGGTGGCGATCGATGGCCGTTACACGACCTGCTACACGCCCGAGGTGATCGACATCCACTTCGATTTCCTGTTTGGGAAGGACTACCCCGGCCCGCGTTATCGCAGCCTAAAAT
>JAYTFV010000363.1:0-2325 GCA_043734065.1 Planctomycetota bacterium | reverse complement strand
GTCGAGCCGTGCGACGTCTTCATCGGCATGTCCGGGATGTGCAACCGGGTCGCCGCCGCGGTTCGACGGAAATTCGGCGCGAAAATCTGGATCGAGCGGGGCAGCAGGCATATCCTGTCCCAGAAAGCAATCTTGGACGCGATCCCTGGCGCGGACAGGGTGCCCGATTACGCGGTGCAGCGCGAGTTGACCGATTACGCACAGGCCGATACCGTCGTCGTGCTCTCCCGCCACTGCGAGCAGAGTTTTTTGGATTACGGGTATCCGGCCGAGAAGCTGCTCCGCAACCCGCTCGGAGTGAACCTGAATATGTTCACGCCAACCTCGGCGCCGCTGGCTGATCCGCCGACGGTCATCATGGCCGGCGGATGGTCGCTTCGAAAGGGGAGTGATGTGCTGATCGAGGCATGGCGGCAATTGCCCGATACCTGCCTGGTTCACGTTGGCCCGACTCTCGATTGTCCTCTGCCGCTCGACGCCAGGTTCACTCATCACGACACGGTTGACCAGCCTCGGCTCCGCGAGTTATACGCCATGGCACAAGTGTTCGCGCTGGCGTCGCGGGAAGAGGGACTCGCCACGGTTATTCCCCAGGCCCTGGCGTGCGGCCTTCGCGTTGTATGCACCACCCGGACCGGGGGCGAGGATCTGAAAGACTTCATTGCCGATCCCACCGCCATCCGAGTCGTCCCGCCCGACGATCCGACCGCCTTGGCCGACGCGCTTCGGCTGGCTCTGGCGGATGCCCGCAATGATAGCGGGCTGCGCGATCGGCTCGGTGCCGGGCGGGAGTCTCTGTCCTGGGGGGCGTGCGCACGCCGGTACAACAAGGCGCTGCAGGAGCGGGTTTGACCGGCTTCGCTCGGGATCGCACGACAGACTTGTTCATCAGTTCGTGGACCATGACGTGCGCTGGGAATGGGTCGCTGGCGTCATCCCCGCATGTCTCGAAACATGCTCAGGAGAAAAGGTGAACAGGCATGAAACGTCTCGTGAAGAATGCGGCGAAGTCGCTGCTCGTGAAGCTTTTTCACGTCGGACAGCGGTTCGGGGTCGATATTCTCCCGCGACACTTCTATTCCGAAATTCCTGACATTGGAAGGCTCAAACAGTCCAAGTCCTGGAAGCTGCCGTATTCGATGATGGGGGTGGCCGGGACCGACCCGGACGAGCAACTCGCGTTTGTCCAATCCGTCGTCACGCCACGATTGTCTGCACGGCTCGCCCAGGGCGATGTCCACCGAATTGCATGTTCCCGTAACGGGGAAGACGGGTACGGGCCGATCGAGGCCGACTTCCTGTTCGCCTTTATGACGACGCTTCGCCCCCGGAGAGTACTTCAGATCGGCTGTGGGGTATCGACGGCTGTCTGCCTCATGGCCGCCCAGGAGTCAGGCTATAATCCGGAGATCATCTGCGTCGAACCCTATCCGACCCCCTTCCTCACCGAGGCTGGCGCCGCTAAAGCGATCACCTTGATTCCGCAGGCGGTGGAGAATCTGGACCCTTCGGTCGTGGACCCGCTTGAATCTGGAGATCTATTCTTCGTGGACTCCAGTCATACTCTTGGGCCCGCCGGGGAAGTCACACGGATCATGGTGGAAATGCTGCCGCGACTGAACGCTGGCGTCCGGGTCCACTTCCATGACATCTACTTCCCCTACGACTACCCCCGGGACCTGCTGTCTACAGCTTCGTTTTTCACGCACGAGTCAGCCCTCCTGCACGGATTCCTCGCGTTGAACACGCGGTTCAGGCTAACCGCTTCATTATCGATGCTGCATTATGCACGGCCGGCCGAACTCGGGGCCTTGTTGCTCAACTACCGCCCTGGCGGAAATGACCACGGGCTGGCCACGACCCCTGGGCATTTCCCCTCGGCGACGTACCTGGAAGTCACGCACCCGATCGCCCATTTCCCTTCGCTTGGCCCCGTTGAACCCAGCCGGCAACTAGAATTAGGAGACTCATGATGTTTCTCGCTTGGTGGATGACGTTTCGGTTCGGTAAGCGCACCCGTAAAGTCAGCCAATGTGCGCTTCCGCAGAACACCTTCCGTCCCTTTCTGGAGGAACTGGAGGGCCGTGTGCTGCCATCGACCGTCAACGTCCTGAACTACGGGGCCAGAGGGGACGGCATCACGGATGATACGGCGGCCATCCAGTCGGCCATCGCCGCCCAATCGTCCGCAGGCGGGACCGTCTACCTGCCAGCGGGGTCCTATCTGCTCAGCACGGACCTGCTTTTGAACGCTCCCAACGTCATCCTGCAAGGGGCCGGCAAGACGGCCTCCAAACTCCTGGCCCCGGTGTCCACGACCAGGAA
>JAYTFV010000362.1:0-6472 GCA_043734065.1 Planctomycetota bacterium | reverse complement strand
AAGCCGTCCATCTCCGGCATCTGCAGATCACTGACCACGGCGTCGGGGAGCTGTTGCCGAATCTGGCGGAGGGCATCGGCCCCATCCACGGCATAGGACACGGTCATGTCCCGCTCTTTCAGCAGCACTCGGCCCGCCAGCACACGATCGACCGGCGAGTCATCGACAACAAGGATGTGCGGCAAGATGTCTCTCCAGGCGGAAGCACGGCGGGGCACACGATCTGAGGATTCCAGAACCATGACAGGTTCGGAGGATGGGGAAGCCAGTCGACTCAGTGGTCCAGGGTCCAGCGCGGTCGCGATTCCTCGTCCTCGGGCTTGGTTCTGGTCAGCTTGTCCAGCTGTTGTTCGCTACATCCCGACAACCCCATCAGCGAACGTTTCGGGAGAACGACTTCATCGTCATCCACCAGGGACGGTCGCTCGCCCTGGGGTTGGTATTCGACCTGGAACCTCTGGCCCTTCAATCCCAGAATGCTGCCGGGAAGCACCCACTTCCGATGATAGGTCATCCCATCCACGGTGGTCCCGTTCTTGCTGTCGAGATCGGTCATCTGCCAGTAGCCATGACTCCACTCCAGCGAGCAGTGGCGCGAGGAGACAAACGGAAATGGCAGCACCACATCACAGCCGGAGCTGCGACCGATGACGATGCTCGGCTTTCGCAAGACGATGGCTGGGCCACCACCACAGGGGACGAGCAACCCGAGTTCCAGATCACGGGCCGCTTTCACGGGCGGCGGGCTGGGCTTTACCGTTGGGGCCGCGGCCATGACGGGTGCCGCGACGACCGGAGTTTCGGGCTCGCTCGCCGGGGCCTCGAAGGTGATGCGATAAAACTTGCCCGAAATGTTCAGCACATCATTCGGGTTGAGTCGACAGGCGGTACTCGCATTCCCGTTGACTTCGAGGAGGCAGCCCGAATCGATTTTGCGGATGTGCCACCAGCCCTCCAGAAATCGCAACTCCACATCAGGGGCCGCCGGATAGGCCCCCGCCTCACGCTTAAGTCGCAGTACCAGGCGGGGCTTACTCAAAGCGACCGCTTGACCGCCGCCACAGGGAACGAGATGCCCGAACATCACCCACCTCGCCGAACAAGCACTTCGAATGATTCTCGATTCAATCTATCGCGACTGAGTTCTGTTACAAGCATACTCATGTTCAAATATCAAGAAGTGCTGGATTTCTCTCCGCCACAGAGACCAGACGGAACAGAGTATGAGACCCGTCGCGATATCGCTGAGGCTTCGTGTCGCACAAGTCGGTTGATTCGGATATCCACTCATCTCACCCACCAGAGGGGCCAAAGTCACTCCCCGACCCGGATGTCCACCACTTCAATCGCCGCGTGGCCCGACTTGCGGAACGGTCGCGGCAGCGGCTGGGCGTGGCCTTGCTCGTCGATCGTACGGCAGCGGAAGGTGTACTCCCCCTTCGGAAGACCCGGCAGTACCGCACACCAATGGGCGTTGGTCAGCCGCATCGGCCAGCACTTCGGTTTCCCGGCCTCGTCGAAGCCGTGCGTCCCGAGCGGGATCTTTCCGTCGGGCAAGGCACTCCAATTCGTGGGAGCGGGGAGCAACTCGGCATCGACCCACGGAGCGGTGAGGAAGTCGGGGTCGGTCTCCGGATGCGGGGCGGCTTGCGACTCGACCCACACCTGCACCTTGGACAGCCCGGAGATGCCGACTTGCGCATAGCCGGAGACCGGGATCGCCTCACCGGCCTTCACGTTCCTCGGCACCGAGATGCTGGCGGCAAACGTCTTGAGCGGACTGTCGACATCGTTGTTCTGCTCGGCATACGTGTCGTTCGCCGTGGCCAGATTCGTGAGGTACAGGTGGCTCAGCCACTTGATCGACTTGAACCCGTACGCCTCCGGAACCACGATCCGCACCGGGCCACCGCGCTCCGCGTCGAGCCAGTCGCCGTTCAGCTTGTAGCACAGAATCACCGGCGGCAGGCCCAGCGGTTCCTCCAGCACACGCCCGATGGGGGAGCGAACTCCGAAACAACTGCGACGGTTCGTCATTGTGATAGCCGTCGTAGAAGACCCGCCGCAGGTTCTCGCGCGGCTGCGTCAGCCACACCACTTCGCGCAGCGGCACCCCCTCCCACAACCCCATCCCCAGCGGACAGCCGAGATTCAGGCAGGTCATCACCTTCGGGAACCGCACCGCGTGTGTCTCACCCAGCTTGAGCAACGCCGCAAAAGTGAAGGCGGTGCCATCGGCCTTCGTGAACTGCTGGCCAAGTTTCGCGGGATGATCCGGATCGGAGAGGACTTCGAGCTGCCACGTGTCGCGGGTCAGGCCGACTTCGGTCTTCTTCGCGTCGGGCAGAGAGTGCGGCAGAGGCTTCCCGCGCGACACATCGCGAAAGTCTGGAGCGGGAGTGAAGTACGGATCCGATCGAACCCCCGCCTTGTCCGGCTTGGCCCGTTTCGACGGCTCTGCCGGTTTGGGCGGATCGGCCAGAGCCAGGCCAGCTGCCTGACTCGCAGCCAGTCCCCACACGCTGGCCCGGAGAAAGAACCGCCGGGTGAGTCCGAAATGTTCATCCAGAAACAAGGGGGTGTTCATGAGTCGCTGCTCGCAGTGAGGAGGCCGATCTGTGCCCCATTTAACCGCAGCCAGAAGCAATCAGCAATCGTTGATCGAGCGCGGCGTTCCATGTCTGCGACAGAAATGCACTCTCGAAGTCAACTGCCGATCAGAGGCACCGTTTCTGAATCGGCACGATCTCGCGTTGCAGTTCACCGCCGGTGACGTGGACGGTGCCCTTCGCGTCGATGTAGACATCGATCTCGCTGCGGACTCCGAACTCTCCCGGGAGGTAAATGCCCGGCTCGATTGAGAAGCAGGTCCGCCGCATCAGCAGTCGGTCCTCGCGGGTTTCGAGGTTGTCGATGTGGGCCCCGTTGCCGTGGACTTCCTGGCCGATGTTGTGGCCGGTGCGGTGGGTGAAGTACGGACCGTAACCCGCCTTCTCGATGACCGCGCGCACCGCGTCATCCACCGTCCCGCCGGAGAGTGCGCGCCCGGCGGCGAACGCCTCCTTCACACAGGCGATCCCGGCATCGCGCGAGGCGGCGACGATGTGGAATATCTTGGTGTACTTCTCCGGCACCGACGTTCCCACATACCCGGTGCGGGTCAAATCACTGTAAACGGCTCGCGGCTGGTCGAGCTTGGCCCAGAGGTCGACCAGCACGAAATCGTCCTTCACGATGCGAGTGTCGTCGCCGTGCCCGGTCTCATAGTGCGGCATCGCGCTGTGCGGTCCGCGAGCCACGATCGGCGGCGAGTAAGTGGTCAGCCCATGCTTGTGGAAGTGATCCATGATCGCCTGCTGCACCGCGACTTCTTCGACCCCGCCGGTCCGCGCGATCTCGTCCGCGATGAACTTCCACGCGACCCCGTACGCAGCGTCCGTGACCTTGGCCGCTGCGAAGTGCATCGCCTCTTGCTCATCGTCCCAGGTCGATTCGAACAACTGGATCAGGTTGCCCGAGGAGATGACCGTGGCTCCGAAGCTGCGGACGAGTTCGATGGTTCCGGCGTCGACTTTGGAGATGTAGGGGTTGCCGTTTTCGGGTGAGTATTCCATCGCGACCGGGGACTTCCCGGAGACGACCGCGCGGATGGCGGCCTCGAACTCCTGCCACTTCAGATAGACCCGCTTCTCGCCGGGGAGGTGGTCAAGTGCGGAGTCCTCAATCCGGTGTACGATCTTGACCGGCGTCCCCTCCGCCGGGATCCAGTATAGGAACCGCCGCGAAGTCAGCGGCGTCTCCCCCATGTCGAGGATCCGCCTCGCGAGGACATTCGACCCCCGGAACTCATACAGCAACCAGCCGGAGAACTGGTACTGACGCAGGGCAGCTTGAACGGCGGAGAGGTTGAACATGGGAGGAGGTCCAATGAATCAAGTTTCGGAGCCAAGTCGTCGTTCACGAGACCAGTCGATCAAGTGCTGCGCGATCGACTGTTTCTGGACGAGGTAAGTGTGGTTCGTCTTCTTGGAGTCCGTGTAATCACGAAGATGCGTGACGCCTGGATTATCAGGGAGGATTCGTGTCAGATCAGAACTCGACTCCCCCACTAATCCATCGTTCGGCGAGGCCAGCTTGGATTGAAGGTAAGGAACTGGCCCGAAACAACCTCCCGAAAGTCATGAAGAGGATTCACCGCAGAGGGCGCGGAGGTCCGAGAGATCTCCGGGAATTCCCCTCTGCGACCCCTCGCGCCCTCTGCGGTGAATCTCGGGAACTTGTTTTGGACCATGTCCTAACGATTGGCCAAATCGTCTGTGACCCACCCCTTTCCCATTTCAATATAGGGTTTCCCACCGGAGACCGACAGAATCGGGACGAGATGCGGCAGAAATAATTCTTTCTTATTGAGGAGGTCGATCAGCTTTGAGCCACTCCGGGTGAGCTGCAGCGCCGTTCGACAAGTTGGCAGCCTCAGATAAGGACTAAATTCGGTGAACCATTCTGACCAATCGACCAGGTAAGACAGAGAGGTGATGTCATTCAGAGTTCCCCTGTGCGGCGTCCCCAGTGTGCAGACGAACTTGAGTCCCTCGATTAAGGGATCAAGGACATGCTCCCGCATGAAATGTCGGACCACCAGACCGCCCAGACTGTGTGCGACCATGACGAAACCACTGCGAAGCTTTGTCCGCCATGGAGCCAACCGTTCCATGAGACTTCACGCGGGCAGAAGCGAGACATTCTCTTGTAGCCACGTTTCGCCAGAACGGGGGCGAACTGACTCGCGTGCCCGCCCTCTGGCGAGGGGCAGCTACGGCTCACTCCATGCCGCGTGAAGTATAACTCCTGGCTGGCGACATCGGCACCCTGATCACTGTCATTGTCGTCGGGGAGAGTGACTCCGTGCGAGGGCGGAATTTCCCCCAGACGCTCATTCGCGGTGCGAAAGGCCACCCTATTTGACGTGGACCACGACACACGTAATGTTGTCGCGGGATCCGCCTTGCTGGGCGGCCTCGACGATCTTTTGTGCGGCCTGCTGGGGATCGTTCGTCTGCTGGAGCAGGTCACGAATGACCGTGGTCGAGGCCCCGTCGGTCACGCCGTCGGAGCAGAGCATGTAGCGATCGCCCGCTTCCGGGACGATCTGCTTGGGCTCGGAACCGCCGCTCCCTTCTTTGGTCCCCAGGTACTTATACAGCACATTCTTGTAGCGGTGCGTGAGGGCCTCTTCCGCCGAGATTGTCCCCGCGTCGACCAGCGCCTGGGTCAGCGAATGGTCCTTCGTCAGCTGTTCCAGCTTCCCCGCACGGAGCCGGTAAACGCGGCTATCGCCGACGCCGCCGATGAACAGGTTGCCAGCGACATGCACGATGAACGTGACAGTCGTGCCCATATTGTGGTAGCGGGGGTCGAGCCCCCCCAGGGCCATGATCTCGTCATTGGCGTGCGTCACCGCGCGCTCGATCGAGTCCATGACCGCCTGGGAGTCGGACTTCTGGAAGTCGACCCACTGCTGGAGCTTCTCGGAGATCAAATCGATCGCGAGCTCGCTGGCCTTCTCACCGGCGCTCTGCCCCCCCATCCCGTCCGCGACCAGGAAGAACCTGGCCTGGGGATCGATGTGAAAGTTGTCCTCGTTGTTGTCGCGGAAGTTGCCCTTGATGCTTTCGTGGCCACACTTCAGCGATACCTGACCAGCCATGAGGCTCCAGCTCCCTGGTTGAAACGAACTCACCCGGACTGGGACTCTCCCCAGCCATAGACATATCTTAACATCCAGGGAACCAGAAGTGCAGAGGAGTCGACTGCCTCTCTTGAGTTGTCAAAGATGCCGATCAATCTGCCATAGAGACAAGCTGTGACGGGAGGGGGTGTTCCGACTTCACCGATTGTGCCTGCCGGGGGAGTGGTGCTGGTGACGACAGAAGACAGCGGACACCGGCGACACCCCACTTTCGAAGTCGAACACATCCGGGCTGGATTCCCGGTCCCTGACTCGAAAGAATGACAGTCATCTCCCCGGCAGCCGCTGTCGAAAGCGAACGCATGATCCCCTCTGCTGTAATTGGTCGACATCTGACGGAGCTGGATACACCCGCGTTGTGTATTGATTTGGACCGGATGGAGACCAACATTCGGTCAATGGCGTGGACCCACGCCAAGGCAGGGAAGCACTGGCGACCGCATGCGAAGTGTCACAAGTCACCGGCGATCGCGCATCAGCAGATGCGGGCCGGTGCGATCGGGGTCACTGTGGCCAAGGTCTCGGAGGCGGAGGTCTTCATCCAGGCGGGCATCCCCGATGTGCTGATCGCGAACATGGTCGTGGGTCGGCAGAAGCTGGAGCGGCTGGCCGGACTGTGCCGGATGGGGGCGCCCATCGTGGCGGTCGATCACTACGCTCAAGCGGAAGCTCTGTCCGAGGTCTGCGGTCGTCTCGGGGTGCGGTGCCGCGTGATTCTGGAGG
>JAYTFV010000361.1:0-7722 GCA_043734065.1 Planctomycetota bacterium | reverse complement strand
GACGACGAAACTCCAGCCAGTCCAGCAACACCTGTGTGGCCTCGGGGGTGCGTTCATTCAGCAGGCTTTCCAGCGTCTCACATGCAAAACGCCGAATCGCCTTCCCTGCGTCCTGTTCTTCATACTTCCGAAGCTTCGTGATCCTTTCAGGGGGATTATCACCACACAGATCCTCAAAGAAAGCGAGATACTCTGCGTCGTCAATGGAATAATTATCATCACCTGGTCCGCCAGCCAATCTCTCCCAGACTTGCGCAGGGCTCTCAACTTCGTCGACGGGTTCCTTTTCCTGGGCCAGTCCCCAGTCAGAAATTCCCACCGCGATCACGAGTACAATGGCGAGTCGATGCAACACGTTCATGACAGAGTCCTACTTCAAGAGAAATTCGCCGGGTGCCACACTCCAGTATGGCCCCGCGAACACATTCACCGTGTAGCTTCCATTCGGCGTTTGTTCGCCGACAGGAAGCTTGCCTCTGATTTCCGTAGGCACGGTACTGAGCACAAAGAGTGACATGAAACTAGACGTGGTTGCGGTCTCATTATCCGTGTGCAGAAACAGCAAGACAATGGGTTTGGGAGTCACAGGAATTCCAGTCCCCGTTACCGTGAATGCGACTTGTTCGGGACCTACAGGCGGATCGATTCTGTCAAACTCGACCGGAGAGAAGCCTGTGATTGTCATGGGGTTGTTCCCCACGGGCTGGAGATCCGGCGAGAGCGCACTCCACTGTCCGACAGCCAACACGTTGTCGCCCGGAATGCCATTGTTCTGCACGAACTGCTTCACCTTCGGGTTGTCTTTGGGGTTCTCCATTGAGGCCCGCCAAGTCCACTTCAGTTTGGAACTGACCTGCACGCTGGCGTAGTTCACCCATTCGAGGGCATTGAAGCGTTCTCGGATGATTTTCCCTTCGCTTGTCACGTCACTGACTGAAATTGTCGGGAAATCCGCTGACCAGATGAGCAGATCATTGGCTGTGCCATCGACATCTGGTGTCAAGTCCTCGTCCTCATCATTCGGGTCATCTGGGAAATTGTGCAATGGGACAAAATTGATGTCAGTGGTATCAATCAGCAAATTGCCGTTCTGGTTAAACTGCACTGAATCGATGACTCGTTTCCAATCGAATGAACTGGATCGTGAGTGCGTCGTGCAGAAGTCGGTCTTCTTGATTCCGCTCGGCACAACCTGTCCTTTGATGACGATACCGCCATATGCCGTGGGCAGGAGTCCCCCTAGCGGATACGGCGGGAATTCGCGTACGACGTGACCCAGTTTATGTGAGCCAATGAGGGGTTCATCCATTATTGCTGACAATGGAGAACCTGTGGCACTCGTGGCGGATTGAAACCCAGGGATCGCGTCGATGGTCCCGCTCGCATAGGCAGATAAGCCCACCCGAAAGACGGTGAAGTCCCACGACGCCTTGACCGCATTGTTGATGGAGGCGTCGATTCGCACATCTCGCGCAGCTGTACTCACATTTCTGCCGAGCATCGTGATCGTTTCGGTCCCCGTGACGGTGCAAGTGTCGTTGCCGGTACTTTCGAAGACCGCCGTTCCTCCTCCAGTCGAGATGATCTTGAGCGTCGCGGTTTCCGTCGCCGGCGTCACTTTGACCTCTAGTGTCTTGGTCCCGCCGGGCAGTCCGTCTGCATCGTCCTTGGCCGAAACAACCCGGTCACCACTGCGCGACGTGTTTTTGATTTCCACACTCGTTGCCACATCGCCTCCTCCTCCCCCACCGCCGGACCCACCCGTGCCATCATCCCCGCCATAGGCGATCAGCATGGCCCCGTCGACATCGCCGCCGCCGGTGTAGAGCGTGTTGAGGTAGTCAACGGTGATGGAGTAGTTGTGGCCCAGCTCGAATGTATATTGAATCTCTTTAATCGACTGGCCCAGGTTCGGCAGGGCCTGGCCCGTGCCTTTATAGTGCAGCACTTCGGTGCTGCTGGCCGTGGAGGAGGCGGTGTTCGTGGAGGACGCAGCCCCGGTTCCGCCTCCAGTCCCCGCTCCGGCCAGACCTCCCCCGCCCGATCCGCCCGACCCCGAGGTCACGTCGCGGATCGTGACTGTCACACCGTCGTCGCTGAAGGCCACCATTTTGATCCCCGCCCGCTCCGGCGTGTACGTGATCGTCACCTGCTGGTCGTCGAAATCCTTTTGCCCCGGCGTGCCCGCACTGTTGATCCCCAGCCGCGTTTGAGTGGCATCGGCGGCGATGCCTGCGGCATAGCCATCGACTTGTGATCGGGTGTAGTCCTTGCCGAGGTCCACCAGCATTTCCCCCGCCGTGGCGCAGTGAGCTGCCAGTAGGAACAAGAGTACCCCGAGCGCCCCGGAACCGGTAGTGCAGAAGCGAGGGAACCACCGGAGCGAGCCCGGTGGCGTCTGGTGGGTGCTGTGTTGCATGTGCCGGTGGCCCTTACTTTGGGGGTGTTTTGGTGTTCAGGGAGGCCAGATACGCGTCGCGTTCCTGGATGTATTTCGGCAGTTGATCGTCGCGGAGGCCGGTGAGGCTGGGGTCTTGAATGTCATACAGAACCTGAATCGCCTCGTCCCATTTGTTCTGCTTCATGAGGGCTTTGGCGAGGGTGGCGCGGAGGGCATCGGTGCTATTGCGATTGTCACCATATAATTGAATCGCATGGCCGCAGACCCGTTCGAGCATGTCGTACCGCTCGCCAAACGAGTAGGCTCGAATCGCATAGGTCATCAGGAATCGCCGATTTAAGACCGCATACATCTTGAGCGGGGCGAGGTCGAGATGCGGTATTAAATAGGCGTCCGCCACGCGGGCTGCCAGTGGGCCGTCATTCAGAGTCTGCGCCAGGATGGTGATCACCTCATTGGCGATGCCGATCCCCGAGAGTTGCACCTTTTCATCATCCTGCGAGAACATAGCCTCAGCCAGCAGCAGGTGCTGCCCGACCAGATAATATAACTCTTTCGAGTGCTGCTGAGGGTTCGACTTATATTCGCGATATTGATCCCCGCACTGGACATACTTCGCCGGTGTCCCCAGCGTCACATGAATCCGCTGGATACTCCGCGCCCCCGACTTCTTCAGCACCTCTTTGGCAATCTCCCGCCGCAGATTGCGGACCGCGAGTTCGCTCAACGGCTCCAGCGGCGGCGGAGTCGGTGCTTTCGGCTGCGGCAGCGAAGCCCACAGCTTCTCCCGCCACGCATTATCGTGAACCACCGTCGGCGGGGTCGTCGGCTGCACCACCGGAATTGCGGCAGCCGGAGAAGCCCCAGGCGTCTCGACGACCGAAGCGGGCAGTGGTGTGACAACAACTGCGTCAGATGGAGAAGGGGGGGGGGCTGGAGAACCCCAAGGATTCGAGTTCAACGCCTCCGCCGACTGATCGTGCGCATTCCCGCCGGGATTAGGCGTCGAGTGAGAATCTGCAACCAACTGCGGCTTATTCTTTGCTGACTCGGAGTACCAGCCATAAAGCCCAACGCCGACCACCCCGGCGAATATCAACACCTTGGCGTTCGCCGACAGCGGTTGTTTCACTTGAGAAGCGTGACGGCCCATCACTGTCCTCCGCTCGGGGAGTTTGACCCTGATCCACTACTGCCAGCGAGTACACTCACCAGCCCGACTGGTCAAGATGCTCAATCATTAGAGATCGTTGTATCCTGACTCCAGAAGATTTGCAACTCCGAGAACTTGCCAGAGACCGATGGACACGGGTCGGTGGCGTCGAAGTGGACGCCGATCAGATCCTGCACCGTATTGACGTACTCATCGCGCGTCAGCCGGTTGTAGGACACCCGGCCCCGCAAGGCCATGCGCGCTGCTTCGCCCTCTTTGATTCGCCCCGCCAGCCATTCCACCACAGCGGCGCTCTCCGCCGCGGTCGGCAGTGTCTTCTGCTCTTTCGGCGGCATCTCGCCCGAGCTGATCCGCTCCATCACCTCGGCCCACTGCGGCGTGTTCTCCCGCCCGACGTTGCGAGAGAGTTTGTCGAGTCGGAACTCACCCTCCTGCTTCTCCTCGCCGTGACAGCGGAGGCAATGAGCCTGAAAATAGGGCTGCACATCCGCGTCAAAGTTCGGCGCAGCGGTCACATCCCCTGGAACTGCCCATGACAGACACAGCACGAACGCGAGCGATCTCAGCTTCTCACAGCGAAACAAGTGGGGCATGCCAATCCGATATCTCTGCAGACCCTGCTCTGCGATCCCATTCATGAAAGCCACAATGACCCAACAGCATATTCCGATTCGACGCTGCCGGTCAACGTCGCTGAATCGGGGTCTGCCACTTCTGAAGCATGCGCGACAACGAACTCGTCTTTCCGATCGGGGAGCGGCTGTGGTAGGTTTCGCGTGTCGGGTTGTTGCCGATGGACTGTGATCTCAGCGAGTGGAACAGGGAGGTTTCTGTGCGGGATTTTCGGGAGAAGCAGGCACTCATCACGGGGGCTGCGGGGGGAATTGGCCGGGCGCTTGCCACTCAGTTGGCGCAGGCCGGTGCGGCGCTGTGGCTGGTGGATGTGGACAGGAACTCGCTGGAGCAGCTCGCGACCGAGTTGCGGCAGATCACCGGCGAGGTGCGGACCAGCGTGGTCGACCTGACCCAGCGGGAGCAGATTGTTTCACTCGCGAACCAGATCAACACGCAGTGGCGAGGGCTGGACCTGCTCATCAATAACGCGGGCGTGGCGTACTACGGGCCGACGCATCAGATGACCGAGGTCCAGTGGGACCGGTTGATGGGGATCAATCTGCTGGCCCCGATTCACCTCACCCGCCTGCTGCTGCCCGCCCTGCTCTCGCGCGAGGGGTCGCACCTGGCCAACATGTGTAGCGTCTCCGGACTGGTGGCTGGGGGGCGATTCAATGCGTATCACACGACCAAATTCGGACTGGTCGGATTCACCGAGGCCATGCGAGCCGAGTACGGCCGTGCCGGTCTGGGCGTGACGGCGATCTGTCCCGGACCGGTGCAGACGAACCTGTATCGCGACTGCCAGACCGGTCGCGGCAACCCGGCCCCCGAGCCACCGGGCTGGCTGTGTGCCTCGCCGGAGCGTGTCGCCAAACTGACCTTGCGGGCGATTCGCTGGAACCGCCGCATGGTTCTCATCACCCCGCTGGCTCACCTGCTGTTCAACCTGAAGAAGTTCCTGCCGGGGCTGATCGACTTCATGAACACGTTCAGCAAACGCAGCCTGCCGTTCATCGGGAAACGGTATGAGAAGCCGAGGCCGACGCTGGAGGAGTTGCTGGCACGGCAGGTGGCGATCGAGTCACCCGCTCGTCGAGCCGCATAGTCGGCGTCAGCCCAATGGCCTCAGTAACCCGACGCGTCAGCGAGGGGCCGAGCGTCGCGAGGCGTGCCGCCAAAACGCATCCAGTCTGCCAATGAGCGTCCCTCCCGGCAGTTCCCGCAGGACGCCGAGAGCGTCCGCCCTCGCTGACGCGTCGGGTTACTGAGCCTGAAGGAAGTCCCAGGGGACGCTGGCCCACCATTCCGGGAATACGTTTCACAAGTGGTGGCAACCCCGCTCCACTGTGTGTAGACTCGTGTGTAAGGAGTCACACATGGCCACGAATCTCGCGATTGATCCCGAGTTGCTGGACCGCGCCGTTGCCGTCAGCGGGGAACGGACGAAAAAGGCTGTCGTCACGATAGCCTTGCAGGAGTTCATCGCCCGCCGCGAACAACGTCGCGTTGCGGAACTCATGGGCCAGTTGGAGTGGGACGATTCATTCCACTACAAGACCGAGCGCTCCCGGTCATGACGCTCCTCATCGACACCAGCGTGTGGTCACTCGCGCTCCGCCGCGATGCCTTGGCCACCGAACCGGAAGTACACGCCCTGCGGGAGGCACTCCTGGGCGGAGAGGTCGTCGTCACGACCGGCCTGGTTCTGCAAGAACTGCTGCAAGGCTTCGCCGGACCCAAGGATCGCGTGCTCCTCATCGAACGCTTTGCGGTACTCCCCTTACTACAGCCCGATCGTGACGATCATATTGCGGCGGCTGAGATCCGAAATTCATGCCGCCGCGCGGGCGTCCAAATTGGCACCATCGATGCGCTGCTGGTGCAGTTGTGCCTGCGACACGACTTGACTCTGTTGAGTACGGACAAAGACTTCGCACGGGCCGCACGGCACTTCCCGGCACTGCGTCTCTGGTCGCCCAAGGTCAGGACGCGTCGCAAGTGACGACTCACACTGGCGTGGGGTGGCACTGGCGCACAGGTCCAGGCACCATGTTCCGTCAACGCCCAGTAGGGAGGCTCCCCCAACGATCAGCCATGATTCGGCGTTCACTCCGAGGCCCGTCGCAAGAGCAGCCAGAACACGCCCAGCATCACGCTGAAGACCGCGATGGCGATGTACCCGGAACGCACGAAGACGTTCTTGAGGTCGCCGACCGGCTGGAGCGCCACATCGCGGCGCTCCTGCACAATGGCGATCCAGCGGGTGCCTTCCACCTTGGCCCAGGCCGCCAGCCAGTCGCCTCCAAACCGGGGGTCGAGAGCGGCAATCGGGTCCGCATAGCGCGATATCCGATCCTCGTTCTGAATCAACATCGCTTGCTCGGAGGAGAGATAAATTCGATCCTCCTCACCCTGGACTGGTGAAGCCCGGGGGAGGGATCGAGTGCTTGGAGACTTCAGACTCGCCATGTTCGCGGGAGTCATCCAGTGATGGTCCAGCAGAGCCAGTCCGTCGGGTCTCGATTCCGCCAGGGCCAGAAACCTTTGATCGGGACGCGACTCGCCTTGCAGTTGTTTCTCCCAGGGATCGAGCAGGTCGGTCAGATGCAGCGAACGCCCGAGCACTCCGATCACGCGCGTCTTCGATTCGTCCCACACCGGCACGGCAATCGCAATGGCGTACTGACCGGTGGCCTGACTGGCATACGCGGCGGAGACGCCCGCGACAGTGCGCGGGGGATGCGCCCCGATCGGTGTCGACTCTGGAAGATCTGCGCCCAGTCCGTGGAAGTAGTCGCGGCGGTGGAACTGACCTCCAATCGTCGACTTGGCCGATTCCTCGGCCACCGGGTGGCGGAAGACCTGCCGTCCCTGGGCATCGGTCAGGAACCAACTGCGATCGGAGTGGTGGTGTTCCTGGCTAGAGTGTTGTTTGGCTTCGTAGAGCAAGCGGAAGTTGCGAGCCATTCCCGGGTCAGATGCGGAGGCGCGGCACAGGGCTTGGAGTTGCTCCGGACTCAGCCCCGCTGAGTCCGCAATGAGCTGCCGGACATGCGGGGTGTCGGCCTCGAACTCGAGTTCCTCCATGCGCGCCAGCACATCCTGGTGAACGCTCTCGGCGAGGATTCGCGCGCTGATGACATCCCCGGTCAGGGCCTGGGCCGACAGGTTGTCTTCGGCCTTCGAGACAATGCCGGGGAACGCCCACGCGGCCATCCAAGACATCGCCGCCAGGAACAGGAGCGGCCCCAGCAGTGCCAGAACCAGGAGTGGCCTGCGCGACCGCACTCGGTCACGCTTGTCGAGTAAATCCAGAACGATCTGAGCGTTCCCTAAGCGGCGTCGCGGGTCGCGCTCCAGACAGCGGTCGACGATCTCGACCAGCCGCTTGTCGACCCCTGCGACACCTCGATGTGCGGACGGCGGCGGGCTCTCTTGAAGCAGTTGACGATACGCCGTCAGTCGTTCCTCGGTCGTCCCGGCCCGTTGTAGCTGAACCTCATTCCCAGTCACCCGACCGGGAGCTGAG
>JAYTFV010000360.1:0-10638 GCA_043734065.1 Planctomycetota bacterium | reverse complement strand
ATCTGAGCATGCTGGCGAATCCGGCTCCGAGGCTCCAGAGTCTGGCAGGGACAAACCGCCACGAGAAGCGATGCCTCATGAGTTGAGACATGTCGATGCACAGTCGCGGGATTATGTAGCGAGTCGGGGTTCGCATCCAGTTGAAGAGCATCAGGTTGCGATATCCGTAATACGAGATTCGGGCGTTCTCGCGGTAAGCGCTGCACAAGTGGATGATGGGGGGAGTCTCTGCAAATCGAATGTCCCAGCCCTGGTCGATCAGACGAATGCACAGGTCTCGCTCTTCCCCCTGATGGACGAGCAAACCCGGGTATCCCCCCAGCTGTTCCGCCACCCGGCGACGGATGGCATGGGCGCATCCGATGTAGGATTTGAGCAGAGCGCCCGTCGGCGTGGGGGGCATGGCAGCGGCGCTTGCGGGTTCGTAGTATCGCAATCCCCAGGCGGCGGTCTGCGGCTCCCGTTCGAACAACGCGCAGACCTGCGACAGCGTGTCCCGGTCGGTGAAGTAGGCGTCGTCATCGAGAGACAGGACGTACTCCCCTCGGGCATCGCGAAAGCTCTCGTTTCTCCGCACGATTAGTCCGGCCCGCTGGTCATGGCGAATGAGTCGCACCTCGGGGAATTCCGACCGGACCATCACGTCCGTGCCATCGTCCGACGCGTCGTCATAGACAATGACTTCGAAGGGTACGCCAACCTGCGCCTGGCAACTCGTCAGGGCGCGACGCAGTTCGTCCTTGCGATTGCGAGTCGTGATGGCCACGGAAATCAGGGGCGTCGACATCCCAGCCTTTCTGCCAGACGGCGTCGATACACGGCCTCAGTCTGCTCTGCCGCGTGTGCGGCCGAGTAGTCCTCGACAATCATGTTTCGCGAGGCCAGTCCCATGCGGGTCGAAAGGTCACGATCGGTCAGCACTCGTCGCAAGGCCGATGTCAACGCCTCACGATCACCGACCGGAAACAACAGCCCATTGACTTCCGGACGAACCACTTCGTCCATGCCGGGCAGAGCCGAGGCGACCACACACGTCCCCGAGGCCATCGCCTCGAGCACGACCAACGGCAACCCTTCGGACGTGGATGGCAGCGCGAACACGTCCAGAGATTGGTAGAACGCGGGCATGTCCGACAGGGGGCCAGGCAAGATTAATCGATCGGAAATCCCCCGGTCGGCGGCCTGTTGCAGATACTCCTTCTGAAGATCGCCATCCCCAGCGATGACCAGTTCGACATCGACCTGCTCAGCCACCAAATCCGCGACCGCATCTATCAGTAGGCGGTGCCCCTTCAACGGAATGAACCATCCGGCGGACCCAATGCGAAGTCGCCCTGAGGTCTTCTCATGGGAGGGATGAAACCGTTGCGAGTCCACGGCATTTCGAACCACATCCATCTGTGCTGATGGCCAGCCCATACACCGCACTTCAAACTCCTTGACGGTCTCTGAGCAGGCGATGATGCCAGTGTTTGCTCTCCGGAAGAGTTGGCGGGTCAGTGACCGCCGGAATCGATGCTTCCAGGCCGGTGACTCCTTCCAAGTGTCTCGACAATGGAGATGGGCGAGGTGCTGAGTCGATCGGCGATCCACCGCGAGACTCGTCACAATGTCTGCCAGCCAGAGATGGGAATGCACGATGTCCGGTTGAAACCGATCAAGTTCCCGCTTCAAACGCCGCCGCGCCTCCCAGAGATTGAGCGGTCGATCGTAGCGGAGTGGCCAGTCGAGGTGGCACACGTCGTTCCAGTCTCCATGCTCGGGACCAAACCAGGCGGGTGGGACGGTTCGGGGGTGAATCGAAATCGCCAAGACTGCGTGGCCCGCTGAACGTTGAGCACTCGCCAGGTCGAGCATGACCTTAGCCGCCCCGCCTCCCACCGCAGTCGTCGCGACATGCACGATCCGCAGCGGTGCGTGCAGGGCAGACGAGCCCGTGATCCGGCACTCGGGTGAAGGCATTGCTAGGCCGGTCATGATCCGTGCGTGACCTCTGTGGAGGATGAGACATGCTCGGGAGGAGCGGTGTTGCAGAACTGCGGGGCACGGTTCGTTCCAGAACCCCCTTCCGGATCGTCTGCATCCGGTGGACAGGCGGGGTCCACGCTCGCGGGGCCCGGGAGTGTCAACTCGGACACCAGCTCGGGGTTCTCAAAACCTTCGTGATGGTGAAACAGGGGAATCAACTTTCCATCCGATCGCTGATAGACGGTGGCGCGAATCCGCCCGTCCTCCTCTTCGATCGAACGCCCCAAAATCATCCACCCCCCCTCCCGCAGAATCTCAGCGTTCCGGCAGATGGCCGTCTGCGTCTGCTCCCGCGTGAAGAACCCGGGGAGAATGAGATTCAACCCGCGGATGATGTCGCAGGGCACGGGCGGCGAATGGAAGATGTCGTAATGAGTGAGTTGAAACCGCGAGTCCGAACGCGACTGCGCGACCGCTTCGGGATGAAACAGGGAGACCGGCTCGATGGAATCGCACGGGCCCTGTTCCAGGATGTGTTGAGCTGCGGGAATGACCGAGGAGCGGACCCACATCTGGACGAACCGGGAGAGTGCCTGGTGCCAGGGGAATGGGCGCGTTCCCATGACCATGCCCAGTCCGGTGGTCTGAATGGGCTGGGACAGCGTGTTGAATGCGACCGTCCAGCGGCGATTGGGCAGCGTGACCAGTTTGAGCTGGTGAAAGATATCGCTGGCAATCACGCGTATGTTTCTCTCCTGAGCGAAGCGCTGAAAGAGTTCCAGCGAGGTGATCGCGTTGGAGGCTCCCATGTCGTGGACGACGAGTTCCTGGTGGAGGTGGGGAAACGCGGAACGGGCGGCGGTGACGATTTTCTCATCGAATTCGGTGAAACGCCCCCGCCGTGTCATTTTCGTGATATGGGTTCCCGACCTCAGAGAGAGATAGAGATTCTCCAGGAGCGGTTCGTCGGCGGGGGAGTACCGCTCTTCAATCTCGCGCAGGATCTTGAAGGAGAAAGACCACGAGCGTTGACCCCGGCGCACTTGCTCCAACGCGAAGCGGGCAAATTCCCCGCGCTGGACAATTCCTCGTTTCCAGAGAATCATGGCAGACCTGCGTGTGTGGACAGACGGGAGCGGGACAGTGCCGGCGGAGGGCTGTCGAGCAATTCGCGATACCAATCGGCCAGGCGTGGCAGCACTCCCGACCAGGAGAGTTCCGTCTCCGCATAGTGGAAGCAACGAGACCGCACAACGCTCGCATCGACTCCCGTGCGGAGGAGAGCATCTCGTAAGCGTGCGGTGAGTGGTGTCTCGTCCTGGGTCAGGTCGACCTCGACTCCCAGACCATGCTTTTTGACTGTCGCAGAATAGTCCCCCAGACGCGGCGTGATCACCACGGGGACTCCCGCAGCCAGGTACTCTCCCAGCTTGACCGGAGAAGCGACGCGGTTGGTTTCACTGTCATCCCGCAGCATCAATCCCAGATCGGAGGCCACGAGCAGACGGGGGACATCGCGCGCCGGGACGGAGCGGATCGTCATGTCCTCAGAAGAGATGCCTGCTTGAGTCGCCAGCTGTCGCATCGTGTCCGGTTGGGTGGTGATCGCGAAGAAGTGAGCGTGGGGACGGATGGCTTGAATCAGGCGAAACAGACGCAGAGACGCTTCGGGCAGTTGATACCAGGCCAGACTGCCGAGATAGGTGACGACGAACTTGTCGGAGAATCCGAGTTCTTGCCGGACGACATCGCGCTGGTGGGCGACCCTCCGAAACGCGGCGACATCGGGACAACAGGGGATGACATGGAACTTCCCGACCGGTTGGTCGGGGTGATTGGCCCGCAACATGTCGACCATCGCCTGGGAGACACAGGTCACGCCGGAGGCGTCCCGGACGGCACGGCGTTCGCGCTGCGTGGCCTGCTCCACCGCCTGGCGGATGGCGGGACTCCAGGCGGCCTCGGACTGGTCCGCTGCACCCAGCAACTGGATCGTCTCCGTGACTTCGGCACCCCGGCAGTCGTAGACCACTCGCGCTGCGGGGTAGTCGCGCAGGGCATCCAGGGCGATCCCGGTCATGACTGCGCTGCGACAGCGGACGATGAATGGTTGGTCGCGCTGGAAGCGCTTCGAGATCCACTGCCGCAGTACGAAGGCGTCGCTCCACAGCCACGGCAGGCGCGTGGGCGGGGAGGGGAGCCAGCCGACGACAATGCCGCTCTGCCGACAGCGATCCGCGATCTGTTGCAATGCGGGACGGTACTGGCTCCGCACCAGTTGTCCCACCGGAGTCAGCAGGCCGAGTAATACGGGGCCAAAGCCGCGATGCTCTTCGAGCGGCGTCAGCACCTGCGACGACAAGACCGAGGAGAGGACTTCGCGGTACACGAGGTAGACGATCGGGATCAAGGGAGAATTCATCGGGCGGGAGTGTCGGAGGGGACTCTCGACTCCCTCCGGTCAGGCGCAGATTGGGGACTGGCAGCGGGCGGTGGAGTCGCCGGTGCCGTGGATGATGGTCGCGGGAGTCCTGCATTTCGGACAGACGCCAGGAGCCGCTCCAGCCTCACTGGGCCGAGGCAACCCGCCGCGAGGCGGGTCAGCCGGCCATAGGCGATGTCCCAGCCACCCGACGGATGAAACTCGCAGGCCGCTGCGAAATACCGGGCCGCTTTGTCATGACACCCGACTTTCGCGTAGTGCCTGGCATGGCGCGTCAGAAATCCCGCGAGCGCTCGTGCCCGGGGGTCCGTCCAGGCGTTTCGAGATTGGAGTATGTCCCGCGCCCGCTGCGCCACGGATAGGAGTTGATCGAGCACCTTCTCATACGAACTGGAGACGCTGCCCGGCAACCGCCGCACGGCGTACAGCGGTTCCGCGATGCGTTGCAATTTCCATCCCTGACAGGCTAGTCGCAGATGGAGATCGAACTCCTGGGCACAGGGGAGACCTTCGCGGAAGCCGCCGACCCGTTCGATCGCAGACTTGCGATGCAGCGGGGAGGGAGTGGGGAGTTGGGCATTGAGGAGCGGGATGAAGGAGTCTTCGCAGGTGGCTGGGCAGGTGAAGTGCCGCAGCACCTGTGCCTCATCGAACGTGTCCCAATCGCAGACGGGGGTGGCGTCCGGGGAGGCGGTGAGCGCCGCGACCTGCAACTCCAGCTTGTTCGGGTAGAGCCAGTCGTCGGCGTCCAGGAACTGAATCAGTTCGCCCTGCGCCATCCTCCAGCCGCGATTTCGAGCGGCACAGGCCCCGCGATTCGGCCCGGTCTCCCAGCGAATGGCTGAGCCGAACGACTTCAAGACTTCCAGGCTGCCATCCGTCGACCCATCGTCGATGACGATGACCTCGCGATGCGAATAGGTCTGCTCCAAGCCGCTGCGGATCGCATCCGCCACGTAGGCGGCTGCGTTGAAGCACGGGATGACGATGCTGACGAGTGGGTCGGGCATGGGAATGGAGTTGAACCCGGCACGGGGTGGCGGGCTGGAAGCGTGGTGGGCGATCCCGGCTCCCGGGAAGCTATCCCAGCGCCGCGTGTGTGTCATACCAACCCGGGATCAGGAACTGATGGATGCGCCCCGGAAGCTTGCGCGCGATCTTACGGCCACGCGTGTTGTCGCCGAAGAGCCTGTATTGGATGAAGATGAAGGCGTACTTCAGCAACGCCTGACGCCGGGTGAGCCACGGCCCCGGCAGATCAGCACCGAACAGGCCCGTACTTCCGGACTGGAAACGATGATTGACGAACGAGCCTTCGCGAGCGGGTGAAGGTTCGACCTGGGTCTCGATTTTGGCCTGGTTCACAATCTTGAATCGCGTGTACCCCAACCTCTCCAGGATGTTGAACTCGGACACCAGCTCACGCCACGATGTCTTGTTCGACTCGACGGACACGAATCTGGGGCGCGTGGGGGCATGCTCCAGGGCGTCGATGCAGAGCATGTCCGCCCCTTCAATGTCGATCTTGAGATAATAGGGAACGCCGTACTCCTGGAGCAGTGTGTTGAAGCGCACCGCGGGAACCTTGACCTTTTTCGACAGCGCGCCCATTTTCTCATTGCGCTGCGCCCAGCTGGGGTTGATCGTGCCAAACACAGAGTTCACGTTGACGAAGAACTCGACTTCGCCGTCTTTGTCAGCCACCGCCGATTCCACGACGATCAACTGCCCCAGCGCGATCGCTTCGCTGAACCTCTCTCGGAGTCCTTGAGCCAGCGTCGCATGGGCCTCGACGGCTACGACTTTGAACCCCTTCTTCAGATAGAACTCCGTGTCTTCGCCCTGATGAGCGCCCACGTCAAAGATCAACTGCATGAATTCTCCACACGAGTCAGGATTCGATTGTCCTGCAAACCCAGGCCCCTATCGTTCTGGAAACGAAGACCAGGTGCGCTGCGTCTGAGCGCGATCTGCTGGAAGTGCCTCATCGTGTGGGCGGTGCCGGTGCTGTGAGCAGTGACCGGGCACCAGGTGTTGCCATCGCTCCGCAATCAGCCCCACAAGTGCCCCCACGCCTGTCGAGCAACGAGTTCGTGGTTGAAGGCTTCGGGGTGTCTCGTGAGTTGGCTCCACAACACTCCCGCCCAGAGTCGTCCCGCTCCGAGCGTCCCACGCAGGCGAACCCAGAGCGGGGGCGTCTGAGCCTTCATGCGGCAGACCGTGGCCCCCAACCCGAATGCGCGTTGTCGCAAGTAGTGCTTCGTGAGCTTGTCCGGGACCATGACATGCTTGATCCAGCAACCGGGGTGATACGCCGTGCGTCCTCCGGTGGCGACCAGCCGCTTACCGAAGTCAAAATCGCCCCCGGCCAATAAGCCCTTTCCGACCCGATCCAGTTTGGGGTTGAATCCCTTCAACTGTTGGGCCATCTCGCGCGTCACGCCGAAGTTGCAACCGGGGAGTTCGTGGGCCAAGTCGGGTGGCAATAGCAGAGGCACATCCCCTTTGCGACTGTAGCCCGAGCTGATGATGTCGAGAGCGCGGCCGCGCAGATACTCGGGCTGGGGCTGCTCAAAGATCGGGAACACCGGCCCGACCACGGCGTCCGCTTCGAAATCGCGGTGGGCTTCCAGGTACGACACGAGCCATTGGGGGGAGACGAGGATGTCATCATCGAGGTAAACGAGATGCTCGTAACGGGCTTCGGCCAGTCCGCGATTGCGGCCAAAGCACAGCCCCTGCTGAAACTCTGGGACATGGCGAATGGGAAGCGGGTGTGCGCGAGTTGCTGCGGAGATGACTTGGGCGGTGTTGTCGGTGCAGTTGTTCTCGATGACCAGGACTTCCACGTTCACGCCCGTCGGGACCACGAGTTCGTGGAGGCTGCGCAGCGTCTGGGACAGGTACGCGGCTCGATTGTAGGTCGGGATGATGAGGGAGAATCCGGTCACCCGACCTCTCCGATCTCTTGTGAAGCGGAAGTCGACTGCGGTCTGATTACGGCGGGCGCGTTCGGCCATGAGGGCTTGTTCCAGAAGCGACGCTGCAGGGCCTGTCCCAACAGCGTGGGGAGTTGTCGAAGTGCGGCCAGAAATGATCGCTGCGAATGGAGTACCTTGGGGTGGATCAGCGTGAGCGGCGACGACCGGGCCAGATGCAGCTCTGCCTGCCAGATTGTTGATTCTGCGAGGGCCTGTTCAGACACGAAAACATACAGGTTCTGCTGGTAGTACCACGCCACGCGCGAGTCGCGCCAGACCCGAGGTCGCACCGGATCGAGACGGGTGTGACCGTGCGATCGGAATAACGCCTCCCAGAACTCCGGCCACTGCTCGTTGATGTGTTCTGTGCCTTGCTGACCGGGGATTGCAGCTGAGAACAGCACGACGGGGGCCTGGGATGTCAGGTAAGCGATCAGTTGGGCCGATTGGTTTGCGGGGAGGTGTTCGGCCACTTCGAGGCAGAGTGCGAGATCGAATTCGTGGCTGGCTCTCGGTTCAGGTTCCAGACGATCCAAGCGTGTGGACGAGAACGATGACGCTGGAATGAGAAGCTGAGCGGGATCGACCCAAGGGCCATCGACGCCTCGAACCCGAGGCACTCCCAATTCGAGAAACACCGACAACCACGCCCCACGTCCGCACCCGACATCGAGCACCGATTGCAGGGAGTGCCATTGCAAGAGCCAGGGGACCACCACTCGGGCAGACGACTGCCCCTGCGCATCCACTTTCTGAAAGAACTCGTCCGAGTAGGCGCTCTCAGGTGACATGCGTGTCTCCTGTACGTCGACTCGTCACGAGTGGGGATCGTGTTCTCAATGGATGTCTTTCAGGGAATCGCTGATCGTCCACGAAGCTTTCATCAGAAACGGGCCGCACAGACTGGGCGGCAGCTTGCCGGAACCCATGTAGTTGGAGGCATCGACGGTCAGCGTCAGCGCCGCTTCGATGGCGTCCAGGCTGCGAGTTTCGTCCCCCAGGTAGAGGTCGATCGAGTAGTTTCCGGGTTGCAGCGGCAGGCTGTCAAAGTGGATTTGAATGGTGCCTTGCGAACACGGGCTGCTCGGCAGATATTCGGCTTGAATGCGATTGTCCGTGCCGAAGAGAGCCGTTCCGAAGGAGTTCTTGATGACGGCGCCCAGGACCGGTCGGAATTCGGTGTCCGGCGAGGAGAAGGCCACGGCAATGGTCAGCGGCTCACCGATGGCGATGCTGCTGATCGCTTCGCCCCGGGAATTCGTGAATTGTCCGGCGGTCATGAGAGATTCGCAGTGCGACTGCATGCGACACGCGGTGGTCAGGTCCACCGCGCCCGTGTGCTGTCGGCGAAATCCCTGCATGTAGACTTCGAGGACGTCATCCACGGTTCCCTGGCAGTGGAGTGCGCCGTCCGCCAGTAGAATGGCCCGCGTGCAGAGGGCCTGGATGGCGGCGATGTTGTGGCTGACGAACAGGACGGTGCGGCCCGAGCGGGAGATGTCCTGCATCTTGCCGAGGCAGCGCTGCTGGAACTCGTGGTCCCCGACGGCCAGGACTTCGTCGATGATCAGGATCTGCGGTTCGAGGTGGGCGGCGACGGCGAACGCCAGCCGGACTTTCATGCCCGACGAGTAGCGTTTGATCGGGGTGTCCAGGAACTTTTCCACACCCGAGAAGGCCACGATCTCGTCGAACTTGCGGACGATCTCGGCCTGGGGCATGCCGAGGATGGCTCCGTTGAGGAAGATGTTCTCTCGACCGGAAAGCTCGCCGTGGAAGCCGGTGCCGACTTCGAGCAGGCTGGCGACTCGGCCGCGAATGACGGCCCGGCCTTCGGTCGGCTCCGAGATGCGCGAGAGAACTTTGAGGAGCGTACTCTTGCCCGCGCCGTTGCGTCCGATGATGGCCAGCACCTCGCCGGGCTGGACCTCGAAGCTGAGGTGGCGAATGGCCCAGAAGGACGACGCCTCATCGGCGGCACCCGAAAGGGTGCGGAGTCGCCGCAGCGGAGCCTTCGTCCAATCGACAATCGATTCCCGCAGCGTGCGCGAAGCGGCCTCACGCAGACCGATCTGGTAGCGTTTTCCGAGGTTTTCGACGATGAGGGCGGGTTTGGACAAAAGGAGGGAGGGGAGGAGGGGAGGAGGGGAGTAGACGTGACTGACTTACACGATATCCGCGAACCGCCGCTCGACGGTCCGGAAGTAGAACATGCCCGCCAGACAGGCCACGAGACCGGTACACAGCGACACACCCAGGCAGTCCCAGTGCAGCGGTTCACCCAGCAGGCTCGACCGAAATCCGCTGATCAGCCCGGCCATGGGATTGAGTGAGTACACGAGACGCCACCGCTCGGGAACGATCTCGATCGAATACGCCACTGGACTGGCGAACATCCACAACTGAACCATGAATGGCACGGCAAACCGCAGATCGCGATAGGACACCGTCAGGGCGGACAGCAGAATGCCGACTCCGACACTCGCCACCAGCAGCCCTGCCAACAGCAGCGGCAGCAGGGCCAACGACAGCGTGGGGGCGATGTGATACCAGAGCATGAGTCCGATCAGCAGCAGCGAGGCGACGCAAAAATCGACGATACCGACCCCCACGGTGGCGAGCGGAACCAGCAGGCGGGGGAAGTAGACCTTGCTAATCAGGTTGGCACTGGAGATCAGGCTTTGACTGCACTGCGAGACGCAGAAGGAGAAGAACTGCCAGGGCAGGAGCGACACGTACACAAATACAGGGTAGGGGACGGTGGTTTGCTGCTCCATCCGCCCGAGTCGGCCAAAGAAGATGGTGAACACGAGCATCGTCATCAGGGGTTGCAGGACGGCCCACACCGCTCCCAGAACGGTCTGTTTGTAGCGGACCTTGACATCCCGCCAGGCGAGGAAATACGCCAGTTCGCGGTGCCGCCAGATCTCCAGCAAATCGAGCGCGGCCCACCCGGAGCGGGGTTCGATGACGATCTCGGGCACAGACTCCGAGGAGTCGCCGAGAAGCGGCACGACGGGAAGGGCTTCCATGAATGTTGACATGCGAATGACTGAGTCGATCACGTCCACGGTTCGAGATCAAAGCCAGCGATCTCGACCGAGGCACCCTGTTGCAGAAAATTGATGGTCACCAGCAGTCGCATCTGGCCCCGGCGTTCGATCACCTGACCGATCTGGCCGACCAGCGGGCCGTTCTTCACCCGCACCCTCTGTCCCGGAAGCAATGTCGACTCCGCTGTGACAT
>JAYTFV010000359.1:0-41489 GCA_043734065.1 Planctomycetota bacterium | reverse complement strand
GGCCGTGGCCGCTGAACTGAAGGTTCAGCCGACGACCGTCCAGATCGGCGATGCCTTCTCTCAAGTACAGGTTCTCGTCTCGCTTGATGGAAAGGACGTGACCCGCTCGGCCACCTACGAATCGGCCAATGCTCAGGTGGCTCGCGTCGATGCATCAGGGCTTGTCCAACCGGCCAGCGCGGGGAAGTCTCAACTCACCATTCGCGCGGGGGGCCAGACGATTCAAGTCCCCGTCGAGGTCATCACCTTCGACCGCGCCCGGCAGATCGACTTCGTGACCGAGGTCGAGCCGTTGCTGACCCGCTACGGCTGCAACGCGGGCGGTTGTCATGGCAAGGCGACCGGGCAGAACGGGTTCAAACTGTCGCTGTTCGGCTTCGATGGCGTGTTCGATCACCACGCGATCGCCACCGATGCGCGAGGCCGCCGCATCTCGCGCTCCGCAGCCCGGCAGAGCCTGATGCTGCTGAAGGCGACCGCCCAGACACCGCACGGAGGGGGCAAGCGTTTCGCGGTCGACAGCGAGCCGTACAAGATCCTCATGGCCTGGATCGAGTCCGGGGCTCCGGCCAGCACTCCGACCGTGCCGCGCGTCCAAGCCATCCGCATCGAGCCGCGCGAAGCGTTGCTGGCCCCGGAGGCACTGCAACAACTGCGAGTCGTGGCCACCTACTCCAACGGCACCGAGCGCGATGTCACGCGCCAGGCCGACTACGCGAGTAATCTCGATGTCGTGGCTCGCGTCGATGACCAGGGTCTGATCACCGCCAACGCCAACAGCGGCGAGGCCGCGATCATGGCCCGCTTCATGGGACAGGTCGCCGTCTTCACCGCCATTCGCCCCCACGGCAGCCCGCTGGCTACGATCCCCGACTTCCAGCCGCTCAATGAGATTGACCGCCTGGCCGTCGAGAAGTGGAAGAAGCTCGGCATCGTCCCCTCGCCGGTGTGCGACGACCCGACATTCATCCGCCGGATCACGCTCGACCTCTGCGGTCGATTGCCGACGATTGATGAAACGAAAGCCTTCCTCGCCAGCACCGACGCCAACAAGCGGCCACAGCTGATCGACCGGCTGCTCGACTCGCCCGACTATGCGGCGTTTTTCGCGATGCGGTGGGGCGTGATCCTCCGCAACTCGCAACTGGCCGGGTCGACGAAAGCGGCATACGCCTTCCACAACTGGATCAAGGACATGATCGGGAAGAACCGGCCCTACTCCGAGTTCGTGCGCGGCATTGTGGCCGCCAGTGGCGAGTGGCAGGACGCTCCGGCGATCAACTGGTACTGGCAGTCTCGCGACGACCAACTCCACACGACGACCGCCGACACCGCCCAGTTGTTCCTCGGCATCCGGCTGCAATGCGCCCGTTGCCATCATCACCCGTACGAGCGCTGGGGGCAGGAGGACTACTACGGGCTGGCCGGGTTCTACACGCGGCTGGGTCGCAAGAGCTTCGGCGAGCCGCCGCCTTATTTCAGTTCGCCGACCGTCTCGACCGGGGAGAAGAACCCGCTGACCGACAAGGCCCCCGAGCCGAAATACCCGGACGGGGAGTACGCCAAGTTCACCTCGGAGGATGACCCGCGTCACGCCCTCGTCGACTGGATGATCCGCGACGACAACCCGTACTTCGCGAAGGCGTACGTCAACCGCATGTGGGGCCACTTCTTCGGGCGCGGCCTCGTCAGCGAGGTCGACGACATGCGGGCCACCAACCCGGCTTCGAACCCGGAGATCCTCGAATTCCTCGCCAAGGAATTTCGCGCCAGCGGGTTCAACATGAAGCAGGCGATCCGCATGATGGTCTCCAGCCGCATGTATCAACTCTCATCCGAGCCGCGTCCCGAGAACGTCAACGACCGCCAGAACTTCGCGCGGTACTACGCGAGGAGACTGGTGGCCGAGGTGTTCCTCGACACGGTCGACCAAGCCTGCAGCACCAAGAGCAACTTCGGCAACATGAGCGCCAACGCCCGCGCCGTCGACCTGCCCCACGAGGGGTTCAGCTCCACATTCCTCGACACCTTCGACCGCCCCCAGCGGGTCTCCGTCTGCGAGTGCGAACGTTCCGCAGCTGCGACTTTGGGCCAGGTGCTGCTGCTGGCGAACTCGGACGACATCGAGAACAAGATCGCCGATGGCAATGGAAGGATCAAGAAGCTGATCGACGCGAAGAAGACTCCGGCGGAGATGGTCGAGGAGGTGTACCTCGCCGCCTACTCGCGTCTCCCCAAGGACGATGAGCGGACCAGCGCGGTCTCGTATATCGACCTCGCCAGCGACAAGCCGAAGGCCGCCCAAGACCTGCTCTGGGCCGTGCTGAACTCACGGGAGTTCATGTACAACCATTGAACCGGAGGTAGGACGGGCCCATTGGCCCGTCCCGCTCTAGTCAGCGAATTCATGTGCTGGAGGTCAATGTGGCAATCGCACCAGAACCCATTTTGTTGGCAGGATTGAGAACCTGCTACTGGGCCTGGGTGTTCGTGAGAAACGCCACCAGTGCTGCGGATGTCGATCGTCAGATGATTAACGAAGTGTCGGACGCTTTGCATAACATTCCCGTCTTCCTGATGAATTGGGAGTGATCCAGTTTGGACGGATTGCGGATGCACTTGAGTTGTTTCAACTCCAAACGATGGCCCGATGCACCGGATTTTCGGGGGTTCTTTGATCATCAGTTGACGCTGTTTGAAAATCAGTCTTCGTGAACGAGGAGTGTGAATCCGATTTGTTTTCCTCGGTTCGAACGGCCTTGGGGAAGCGGGGGTAATGCACTTCGGATCGATCATTAAAACAGTTCCCGCACCGGTCGTGCGTCGTCAGGGAGTATCGGGATCGGGCGATCGTTTGCATCTCGCACGAACTGGTGCGGGTCGATGCCCAGGTTCTGGTAGATCGTGGCCAGGACATCGCGGTAGTGGACCGGGCGGGTGGCGGCATAGGATGCGGAGGCGTCGGTCGAGCCGATCACCTGGCCGGTCTTGATCCCTCCACCGGCGATCAAGGCCGTCTGCACTGGAGCCCAGTGGTCGCGTCCGGCGTCCTTGTTGATCTTCGGAGTGCGACCGAACTCGCCCCACACCACCACGAGCACATCCTTGTCGAGCCCCCGCGCCGACAGATCCTCAATCAACGCCGAGAGCCCGGTATCAAACGTGGGCAGATGCTGCTTCAAATGTCTGAAGTTCTGACCGTGCGTGTCCCAGAACCCGTACGCCACCGTCACCACACGCACTCCGACCTCGACCAGTCGGCGGGCCATCAACAACTGATCGTTCCATAACGGACCCCCATCGCCGAGATGCTTCGCGGAGCCTTTGCCGTACCTCGCCCGCACGAGCGGGTCTTCCTTCTCGACATCGAGGGCCTCGACCAGCTTCGACGAGGCCAGCACATCGAATGCCCGCTGGTAGTTCTGCGACATCGCCCCCACGCGATCGGCAGCAGTGCGGAAGGCGTCGAGCTGTTCCAGCAGATCGCGGCGGCGGCCAAACTGGCTGGCCTCGATGTACCTCAGCCGCATACTGGCGATGTCTTCGCCGTCGGCTTTGACGGGGTTGAAGGAGGCACCCAACACCCCGGCGTTCGGGCTGTTGTAGGGGCGATGCTGCATCGTTGGGAACAGGTCGATGAACGGCGGCGTCAGCGGATCGGTCGGCCCCTGCACGCGGGCGATCATCGACCCGAAACTCGGTCGGCCATCGCGCTTCGTCTCATCCATCGTGTAGCCGGTCACACTCTGGAAGCTGGAGTGTTCGTCGCGCTGACCGATGACAGACCGGATGAGCGTGTACTTGTCGGCGCACTTCGCCAGTTGAGGGAGCAGTTCACTGATCTCAATCCCGGGGACGTTGGTCGCAATCGGGTTGAGCTCGCCTCGAATTTCCTTGGGAGCATTCGGCTTGAGGTCAAATGTATCCTGGTGCGGCAGCCCCCCCGACAGGTAGACCATAATCACCGACTTCCACGGCAGCTTGCGTCCCTCGATCGCAGCCACTGCTTCCGCCCGCGCGATGTCGGCCAACGTCAATCCGCCCGCACTGGCCAGTCCCCCGATCTGGAGAAACGACCGGCGACCGATGCCGTCGCAGTATCGATGTCGGGGGCCGAGCAGGGTGAGCATGCGGTGGGGACTCTTGAGGGGAGGAGGGGAGGAGGGCCGCGCGAGGCGGGCGGGGTTTGGATTCATCGGACAGCCTGGAGGCGTGCGTTGAACCCCTTTGATTTTACGGGCACAACCTGACTGGCCTCAATCCCAACGGATCAGAATCGTATGATTTGTTCAGGTTTATCGGCCCTCTGGGAAGGCGTGTGCGACTCAAGAAAACAGACGACGTACGGTAATCACCACGGTGTCACGGAGGCCAGCGTCATCCACTCGCAGGTCATTGGAATGGAGAGCCTCGAACTCCGCTTCGCGATGGTGTCCTGTTAGCATTCGAGCAGGCCGCAGCCGGGCCACAGCGAGTGCCTTCGGCTTCCAGTCTCTGCCCCCCCCTCCGGGTAATCGCATGAAAACATCACTGGCACTGCTCATTGTCATGGGTGGCGTTCTGACGAGTCGACCAGTCTTTGCAGAAGAGACTTCGAAGTATGCCATCGTCGTGTCCCAGAAGACACGCGCCGATGAGGGATGGAACCGCGTCGTCGAGACATTGAAGACCAAACACAACGGGCAGGTGATCGACTTCAAAGCGTCGATCACTGAAGCCTTGCCCACCCTTCAGATGCAGTTCCCGAAGTCAGTCTGCTTCGTCGCGACCCGCGACGAGGCCACGCGCGAGTTCGTGGCCCAGGTTCACCGCCTCACCCGGCAGCTCGATGAGGATCCCTACACCGATTGCCTGTGGGGCATCTTGACGGGGTATGACGCGGCGAACGCCTTGCGGATTGCCTCTGAACAGGAACCCTTGGTCGTGAAGAGAGTCGCCTCTGGGACCGAGATTGCACTCGACCGCTGCTCCGAAGGCGTCTGGTTCAGCGAGTTGAAGCCGGGCCTCCGCGTGCGAAAGTCACCCGCCGGAGAGACGACCACTGAAACCGGCGAGGCCGATTCCACCCGTCAACTGGCGAATACGCTGACCACCGACAAGTCGCAGCTGTTCATCACCTCCGGGCATGCGACTGAGCGTGACTGGCAGATCGGATTTCGTTATCGCAACGGGCAGTTCGTCTCCCAGGATGGTCATCTGTTCGGGGTCGATCTGAAGGGGAATCGATTTGCGATAGAGTCCGACGAGCCTCGCGTTTATCTGGCGGTGGGGAACTGCCTGATGGGGCACATCGATGGCCCGGACGCGATGGCACTGGCGTTCCTCAACAGTGCCGGAGTTCGGCAAATGGTCGGGTATACCGTGCTGACGTGGTACGGGTACGCGGGGTGGGGGTGCCTCGATTATTACGTCGAGCAGCCGGGGCGCTATACCTTGGCCGAGGCGTTCTTCGCCAATCAGCAGGCGTTGCTGCACCGGCTGGAGACCTTCGCCCCAGAACTGCTCAAGGAGAACCCGTCGCCCGGCCAGACGGTTCGCAGCGTCACACTCTCCGAGGCCGCCCGTGCTGCTGGACTCACAGCCCAGGATCTCGCTGGCCTGCTCCATGACCGCGACGTGTTCGCCTTTTACGGCGACCCGGCGTGGTCCGCACGCATGGAGAAGGGGCCACTGGCGTGGGAGCAGAGCCTGACGGAGGTCGATGGCGTCTACACCTTCCAGGTGACTGGCCAAGCGGGCGAAAAATCATTCGCCCCCGTCAACACCAACGGCTCCCAGCGCGGTGGTCGCCCGATCATCCAGTTCCTCCCGAAGCGTCTGAAGAACATCCGCATCCTCAGCGGTGAGCAGTGGCAGCCGGTCATCACCGACAACTTCTTGCTGATGCCGCTGCCCGCTCAATTTGATGAGTCGCAGCAGTACCGTGTGACGTTTCGCGGGGAGATTGGCGAGTGAGCGACCGCGTTCAGGCAGGCAGTTCCCCTCTGAATCATCCAGAGAACGTGTCACGCCTGATACACTCTGGACCAGTCGGTTCCCCATCGCCTTCGCTCTGGAAGGCTGAGGGACTGCCGTCTCAGCGTTCAGGAATCTCCCATGCGTGCATCCCTCTGGCTCATCGGTCTCCTCGCATCGCTCTGCGTTGCCTCCCGCCTGCCTGCGGGGGATGGCTTCCTGTGGATCGAGGGAGAAGCCGCCACCAGCAAGAACGTGCAGCCTCACAACTGGTACAGCGAGGCCATCAAAAAAGACCAGCTCTCCGGGAAAGACTGGATCAGCCACTTCACCGACAAGGCGGATGGGGTCGTGGCGTACGACTTGGATGTCCCCAGTGCGGCAGACTACACATTGTGGGTCCGCGCCAACGTCGTCGGCTCGGCGTTGTCGTATTCGCTCGATGGCAAAAACTGGACGAGGATTGACACCAGTCGAGGTGTGGATGTGGTCAACATCGCCAACGATGGCAAGCCCGACCTGCGGATCATTGGCTGGATCAATGCGGGGGTGGTGAAGCTCAAGGCTGGCAAGGCCAAGCTGCACTTCAAGATGCACAGCGGCAACAACCACCACGGGGCGATCGACTGCTTCGTCCTCACCACGAAACCGTTCGTCCCGAATGGCACGGTCCAGCCCGGACAGAAACTGGGAACAGCGGCTGCGGGGTGGTGGGCGTTTGAGCCGGAGGCGGACGCTTATGGTGCGGACGCTCTACTCGACCTGCGGGGATTGAATGAGAAAGTCGCGGGCGAGTCGGGCTTTATCCGGGCTGTGGGAGACGGGTTCCAACTGGGCAACGGCCAGCCGGTCCGCTTCTGGGCGGTCAACACGGGGCACAGTCTGTGTGAGGCCGATGACGCGACGATCGAAGCCACAGCCGCGCACTGGGCCAAGCGGGGGATCAATCTCGTGCGGATTCACGGTGGCATGTTCGATCGCCAAGGGAACGACCCCACTCGCATCGATCCAGATCAACTCAAACGCCTGCATCATGTGATCCAGGCACTCAAACGGCACGGCATCTACACCCACGTCTCGCACTTCTTCCCGCTGTGGATGCAGCTCAAAGCCAGCGACGGCATCCCCGGTGCGGCACTGGGAAAACATCCGTTCGCCCTCCCGTTCTTTGAACCCCGGATGCAGGCGATCTACCGCAGTTGGGTCAAGCAGATCCTGACCACTCCCATTGAGGGTAAGGCACTGATCGACGAACCGGCAGTGGCCTGTGTGGAGATCATCAATGAGGACAGCCTGCTGTTCTGGACATTCAGCGCCGAGACGCTGGGGGCCGGTCCGCTGGCGACGCTCGAAGGACATTACGCTGCGTGGCTGACCAAGAAGTATGGCGGACTTCCGAAAGCATTCGCAGCCTGGGGCCAGGAGAAGCACGCCCGTGACAACGTGAAAGACCAGCGAGCGGCGCTGCTGGATGCCTGGAACATGACCCGCGACGGCATGAAGGGGGAGAGCAAGCGCAAACGCATGGTCGATCAAGTCGCTTTTCTGGCCACGACCCAGCGCGAGTTCTATGCCCAGACCACCGCCTATATGAAGGAGCTGGGCTGCCGGGCACCGATCTCAGCTAGCAATTGGACGACGGCCGATAACCTCGTCCTGGGAGGAGTGGAGCGCTGGACTTACCTGGCCGCTGATGTGGTCGACAAGCATGGTTACTTTGGTGGCAAACACGAGGGGGATGCCGCCGGTCACTCGGTCCGGGAAGGTCACAGGTATGAGGACAAGTGCGCCTTGACTGACCCGGAATCCGTCCCGATCAGTTATCTGCAAATCGCCGGTAAGCCGCACATCGACACCGAGATTGCGTGGAATAAGCCCAACCGCTTCATCGCGGATGGCAACTTGCTGGTGGCCAGTTATGCCGCGTTGCAAGGCGTCGATGGCTGCTTCTGGTTCGCGGCCGCCGATGGGAACTGGCTGAACAACGGGAACGGCAAGTGGACTTGGATGATGCCCGGCGAGATCGGGCAATCCCCGGCTGCGGCACTCCAGTATCGTCGCGGGGATGTGCAGGAGTCCGAGGCGGTGATCCGGCAAGTCACGAGTGACGCCGACGTGCTGGCCCTGAAGGGCACGGGAATCGCCGAAGGCAGCAATGCCGACTTCCGCATTGGCGAGGCTCCGAAGAACGCCCAGGCCGGGGCCTTGTCGTCGTTTGACCCACTCAGTTTTTTCGCGGGCAAGGTCGAACGCACATTCGCCAAAGAGGCTCAACAGAAGTCGCAGGATCTTAGCCGTTTCATCGATCGCCAAGCGAAGCAGATCACCAGCGTGACCGGCGAATTGGAGTGGCACTACGGGGTCGGGATCCTGTCCGTCAACACCCCGAAGAGTCAGGCGGTGACTGGTTTCCTGAGCCAGGCGGGCGCCGTGAAGCTGGGCGACCTCTCGATTCAATCGGCGATGGAATACGGGACGGTGCATGTCATCAGCCTGGATGCACAGCCGCTGGCGACCTCGCGAAAGATTCTGATTCAGGCGTTCAGTGAAGAGCAGATGTACGGGTTCCGTGCCGAGAAAGGCGTCATCCAGGATGCCGGTCGCCTCCCGATCAACGTCCGCGACATCCAGGCGACGGTGACGTTCACCCAGAGTCCCAGCCTGATGGTGACTCCGCTCGACCTGAACGGCTATTCCGCTGGACCCGCGACACTTGTCACAAACGGGGCCGTCACGTTGCCCAAGGCCGGGCTGTACACGATCGTCGCTCGCTGAGCGTCACAGCGCCATCGGTGGCCGCCGCGAATGCCACTCCGTTGCCGCCTCATACATCCCTGCGGCTCGCAGCAACTGCTCCTCGGCAAAGTGCGGTCCGAGGAGTTGTAGCCCGATGGGCAGGCCGGTCTTCGAGAACCCGCAGGGGAGCGACAAGCCCGGCAGGCCCGCGAGGTTGGCGCTGAGCGTGTAGATGTCCTGGAGGTACATCGCCAGCGGATCGGCGGTCAGTTCGCCGAGCTTAAACGCCGGAGTCGGGGCGACGGGAGAGACGATCAGGTCGACGGCTTGGAATGCGGTGTCGAAGTCTTCGCGGATCAGGCGGCGGACCTTGAGGGCCTTGTTGTAATAGGCGTCGTAGTACCCGGCGGAGAGGGCGTAGGTGCCGAGCATGATCCGGCGTTTGACCTCATCGCCGAACCCCTCGGCTCGTGAAGCTGCGTACATCTCGGCGAGGTTGCCGAACTTCTCGGCGCGGTGCCCGTAGTGGACGCCATCGAAGCGGGAGAGGTTACTCGATGCCTCGGACGACGCGACGAGATAGTAGACCGCCACGCAATATTTCGAACGCGGCAATGAGATGTCGACCACCGTGGCCCCCAGCGACCGGTAGACCTGGATCGCCTCGCGAACCGCCTGCTCCACCTCGGGGTTCAAGCCCTCGACGAAGTGCTCGCGCGCAACACCAATTCGCAGACCAGTCAGCGGTTGATCGACGGTCTGCGTGTACCTCGGCACCGGCTTGTCAACGGAGGTCGAATCTCGCGAGTCATGCCCGGCGATGGCCTCTAATAGGAGTGCCGCTCCATACACATCCCCCGCGAACGGCCCGATCTGATCGAGCGAACTGGCATACGCCACCAACCCGTACCGCGACACTCGCCCGTAAGTCGGCTTCATCCCCACGATGCCGCAGAACGCAGCCGGCTGCCGAATCGACCCGCCCGTGTCTGACCCCAGCGACAGCGGGGCCATCCCCGCTGCGACCGCAGCTGCGGACCCACCGCTCGACCCGCCGGGTGTTCGCGAGAGATCCCAGGGGTTGTGCGTCGGCCCGAAGGCGGAATTCTCGCAGGAAGATCCCATCGCGAACTCGTCGAGGTTCGTCCGCCCCAGCAGCACGGCTCCTTCGCACTTGAGACGCTCGGCGACATGCGAGTCATACGGCGAGATGAAGTTTTCGAGGATGCGGCTGCCGCAGGTGGCTGTGGTGCCGGTGACGCAGATGTTGTCCTTAAGAGTCACGGGAAGGCCAGCGAGCAGGCCGACGGGTTGGCCAGCCTTCCACCGGGCATCGATCGCTGCGGCCTGAGCGAGGGCCGAGTCGGCATCCGTCCGGAGGAACGCCTTCACCTGGCCATTGTGGGCGGCGATCCGGTCGAGGCACCGCTGCGTGAGGGCAGTACTCGTGACCTCGCCCGAGAGGAGGGACTGGTGCAGTTGGCAGGTGATGGTGGTCATGAGGGTTGACTTGAGTAATCTCATCATTGGCGAGCCGGGTGGCGTCAGCCCCCGGACTCCGTCGCACGCATGCGGGTCCGGGGGCTGACGCCCACCGGCTCGCCATTGCTATGAGGCGGCATCAAGAATCTGCGGGACGAGGAAGCACCGACCATCGGCCTTCGGAGCATTCGACAGAGCCGCCTCGCGCGACAATGACGGCGTTGGCACGTCCTCGCGCAGGACGTTCGCGATCTCCAGCGGATGGGCCAGTGGCTCCACGCCATCGGTGTTCAGCTCATTGAGCATCTCGACATACCCCAGCACCTGCCCGAGCTGCTTCGTAAACCGGGAGACATCGGCTTCGCTCAGTTGCAACCGAGCCAGCTGGGCGACCTTGCGGACCTGATCGGCGGTGAGTGTGGCGGACATGGGAGTCTCGCGAGGGAGAGATCCAGCGGAAAGAAGTCACAGTGTAGCACGACGCTCCGCGTCGTGAATTACGACGCGGAGCGTCGTACCACAATTCAATGAAATCCCAAGTCTGGGGTCGTGACGTTAAAGCGAATCAGGATCGCCCCCGCCAATACCGGGGACGGCGGCGGTCGTGCATCACCGCTACCACGAATACCCCGGTCGCGTCTTTGTACTCGAAGACGATTCGATACGGAAATCCAGGCACCCGCCTCGACCGGATGTCGCCCACTTCGACGGCATGGCTCAAGGGGTCGGCACAAATCAACTCCAGTGTGGCCCTGATCGTTTGAATGAAACGGTCCGCAAGATCCTGATCCTGATTCGAATATCGCTCATCGACAGCTGTGAGCTCTTTGGCAGCCAGTCGATGGAATTCAAGGGGAATCATGTGGATGGCCGGAGTTGTTCCAGGAGTTGCCCCCAGGAAACCGCCCCCTCCCGATCACCAGCACGTCGCAACAATTCCACATTCAAATCCACATCGCCGCTGGCAATGGCATCGAACCCGTCAGGCAGTGAACCGAGCAAACGGTCCGCAAGAACCCAACGGTCTTCTTCGGAGAGACGCAATGCGTCCTGATACAGTTGTTCGGTGTTCGTGACCATCAAGGCACCTCTGATCGAAATCCCGTCGCTCGGGAAAGACATTCTAAACCTTGCGGCGACAAGTCTCCAGACCTGTTGGGATGTCAGACAGTGTGGAATTGCGATGAGGCCATCCCATCAACCGACGCGGGCATCGGCATCGCAAATCACCTGATACGCCGATTCGCTGTCGTCGGCCTCACACAGCTGATCGACGAATCCTGGTTGCTTCAACATGCGTCTGTGTCGAACAAATACGCTCAATCGTGTCCAGGAATCCGGGATGGATTGGTGTCCTTTGTGATGAAGGCACAATCGAGCATATTGAGCGAGCATTGAGCAATGCTGCTCTCCGGAAACCGCTCGATACAACGTTCGTACCATTGGCGGGCATTTGTGCCATCCAATAGTTGCGAGTAACAAAAACCAAGATTGGTCATCGCCATTTCCCGGTAGCTGATCGCGGATACGGAAAGCAATATCACTGACCGATAACGATCCAACCAAGGATGTCGATCAAAGAACTCCAGGCTACGTTCGAAGCATGGGATCGCTTCCGCGAACATGTTCCTGTGAACTTTAGCGATTCCCGCTCGTTGATCCCGAGGGATCCTCCGAAGTAACATCCAGAGGATAACAATTGCCGTGATTCCCCAAAGATCACCAGTGTCTGGATTGATCCATGTCCCGATAGTAATCGAAGAAATCATCGCCATGAGCAGGGGGATTGCTCGGAAAAATGACGTTTGACCAATCACTGGAGTACGAGAAGCCATTTGCAGTCACCCCACGCGGGCCTCCGCGTCGCAAATCACCTGATACGCCGACTCGCTATCGTCGGCTTCGCGCAGCAGGGCGATGAACCCCGGCTGTTGCAACATGCGGCCGATTCGGGCCAGTACATGCAGGTGGGTCCGCGCGTCGCGGCAGATCACGAGGAAGAACATATCGGTCAATGAGTTGTTGGCCGCTCCGAAGGGGATCGGCGAGAGCGTCCGGCCAAAGGCCACGACCGATTCCCCGATCGATTCGGTCAGCGTCTGCCGGGGGTGGGGGAGCGCGACGCCGAAGTCGAAGGCCGTCGACATCAGTTCCTCGCGCTCCAGGACTGCCTTCAACACGGTGGCGGGCTCCCAGATCTGGTACGTGCGCCCGGCGACCTCGACGAGCCCTTCCAGGATTGACCGCTTCGTGCGGCCCTCCAGCGGCACCTGCACCGTATTCAGCGACATCAGGCTGGTGACGGGCAGCAGCGGATTGAGTTCCGGAGAGCGTTGCGCATTCTCGACCACCGCCAGTTCGGGATCGCTGTAGCTCCGCATCTCCTGCTCGAGCCACTGCGTGACTTCAGTCTCCTGAAAGGTCCACTCGCCGCCGCGCTTATGACCGGGAATGCGCCCCCGATTCACGAGTTTTTCCAACTCGCGCAGGTCGCGTCCCAGGTGCTGGGACAGTTCGTCCAGGGTGAACCAGTCGTGAGCCATGACGCACAAGACCGCAGGTGGGCTGGAAATCAGGAGGGCAGCCACAAGGGGGGGCGTCTGCCAATCCTTCCCACCAGACAAGCTGCGGTCAGAGCGGGCGGGCTGTCAACGCACTTCGACAGGCGTCGCGGCGGGCACCAGACAGCCAAGGGACTGGAGACAGCGGTTCATTAGACTTTCGGCGTCCTGTTTCCACAAGTCCCGCGACCAGACTTCCAGTTCGTACCAGCCGCGATAGCCGTTGGCTTCGATGGCCGATACGATCTCGGCCAGGGGCAGTTCGCCCTCGCCCGGCAACCGGCGATCGCTGTCGCTGGTCGTCTCGACCCAGTCGCTGAGCTGGACGCTGGCGATCCAGGGAGCGATCGACTCGATGCGGTGGAGCAGGTTCTTCTCATGACCCAGATGGTACGTGCCGAACGCCAAGCCCAGGTGCGAGCTGCGGAATTCGTGGATCACGCTCATCGCGGAGTCGAGTGAGTGCAGGAACGACCATTCATGGAACAGAGACCGCATCGGCTGGAGGGCCAGACGCACTCCGCATTGATGGGCGACGGGAAGCAACTCATTCAGCCCATCGACCAGCAACCGCCGGGCATGCTTGCGAATGTGCCCCGCGATCGGACCGGTGACGACCGTGACGACCGGAGCGCGGACCGCCTCAGCCAGTTGGATCAACCGTATCCCTTCGATGATCGCCTCTTCATACGTGTGCCCGTGGATCTTCGCGAACCCACCGACGACACCGATGCTGGAGACCTGCACCCGGCTGCCCCGTAACTCGGAGAGGATCTCCGCGGTTGACAGCTCCGCCAACTTCAGGTGCGACAGCCCGATCCCGGGAATCCCGGCCTGCCGATAGAGCGGCAGTTCTTCTTCGAGGGGCAACCGCCGCGTGGTGGTCTGATGAATCGCGACCCGCGACCACCAATTCGGACGCTCGACCATCGGAGCGTGCTTCGCCCCCCGCGAGAGACCCGGGCGATTCAACCAATTCAGCAAACGACGAGGAAACGACATGCGTCTTGAACTCCGGGGGAGGATGCAATCGCTTCGGCCAACAGTTGCCGAAGCCCACTCGCTCAGCGAGTTGCACCTCATCCCACGGCATTCAAAGCCACATCCGAGCTGTCCGCGACATTGACCCACACATGCACATGCGGAGCGCCACGGAAGTACCACACAAAGGTCGGCCCTTCGAGCCGCCAGTAGTCCCACACCTTGTCTTCGCCCAGATCATCCGCTCCATAGAACGCGAGCGAACAGCGGTCGAGGCCGCCGTTCTTCGTCAGGCACTGCGTCACTTCGTCCTTGTCCTTCTGACGATACGGCTCGATCAGGCTGGCCAGCACCCCTTGGGCCACCGCTTTCTGATCAGCTGTCATGTCGGCGATCGGGAGGCCGGGGAACATCCCCTTCTCGCCCTGGAACGGGACCGCACTTTCGGCGGGGATGTCGCTGACCATCGCCTTCGCCTGCTGCTTGCCATCGAGCATGGTATAGAGAGCGTTGGCCTTCAGGGCCTGCGGCCAGAAGACGTTGCCGGGGTGATCCTTGGTTTCGTTGAAGCCCCTGGCTGCGTGTCCGTAGAAGATCGGTCCGCCGAAGGCCACGTGATCGGAGGTGTTGCCGTCGCAGCGCACCGTCAGGTGCCGCCCGGTCATCACGAACTCGAACTTGCCCTTGCCCGGCTCGCCGAACAGGGCGATCGTCTGTGCCTTGCCATACCCGCCCGCGTCGTCCTTCAACTGTTGCTTGATGCGGTCTTTCCACTCGGGGTTGTACAGCCCCCAGAAGATCGCCTCGATCATGTCTCGCTGATCGGCGGTGAAGAAGTCGCCCCCGACGTTCATCGTCTTGGGATCGGTGATGCTCCAGTTGTTCGACACGCGGGTCCGCAGAACACCGCGCTCCTCCGTGTGGTCCCACGGGAAGCAGAGCTTCGACTTCTGCGTCTCATTGAAGGAGCCATACAGCTTCTCGACCAGCGTCTCCGATTCCGGTCGCGACGCCTGGGCTGCATCCTCAGCCCGCAGTGTTGTCCCACCCAGGACACCGGCCACCGCGGCCCCGGCCAGTCCAGTCCTCACGAAGTCACGACGTGTCCACGCCTGCTCAGAACCACCACAATCACCGCACGGTTGAGTAGGGAACATCGACGACTCCAATGGGAACAGAGGAAGAGGGGCGGTGGGTAGTATGCGCAGCGCGATTCGTTCTCGACAAGACGCAACAGCCGGTCATTTTGAAGAATTTGCAGCTCGGTCAAATCGCTGAATCGAGCATTGACAAACAGAGGGGGTCGAGGCAAGGCAAGGGGGGGGGAATGTCCCACACACGAAGACCTGATCGTTTGGCCGCAACGGTTTACCTTGCCGAAAGTGAACCGACTGCTGGGACATGGAAGAATTCGACGACTAAGCATGAGAATTGGTGTGAAATGCCGATTTCGGCATCCGATTCACCGATTGCCAAAATGAAGTCTGTTGTCGGATCAATGGCTAACACCTTTCCCGCATAGCGAATCCAATCGCTGGTAGACAGTTTCGAAAATACATTCTGGTCGCGGCAACTGAGAGGCATCATGTCACTCATCTAACGATCTCCTGACAACTCTTGAGGGTGATTGGGGAGACTCAACACGCATGTTCCGACCCCTGAAATCACGGCATCATCTCATTCGGCTACACCAACCCCGTCAACGTCCCGCTCGCGTCCGCGAACTTGTCCGACTCCAGACCCATCCGTTGCGCCATGGTCAGCAGCACGTTCGACAGCGGCGGATGCTTGTCCTGGTCGAACGCCAGGTGCTGCCCGTGCTTCAGCCCCAGCTTCTTCCCACCAGCCACGATCGTCGGCAGGTTCTTCGGCGAGTGTTCGCCGCCCTTGCCCGAGTTCATGCCGCTGCCGAACAGGATCATCGTGCGGTCCAGCATGTGGCTGTCGGCTTCGGTCGTCGACTTCAACATCGACATGAACCGGCCCAACCGTGACAGATGGAACTGGTCGATCACCGCCAGCTTGGCCAGCATCCCTGGGTCGCCGCCGTGATGCGACAGTTCGTGATGGTTCTCGCCGCCGCCGCCATACCCGCCCGCCTCGCGCGACCACTCAAACGTGATGACCCGCGTCGTGTCGGTGATGAACGCCAGGTACGACAACTCCAGCATCACATCGATCCACATCGGTCGGTCGTGGGCATCGCCCGACTTGCTCCCCAGTTGCAGGCCGTCGTTCTTCACTTCGGCCTTCGGCTTGTCGATCCACGACTGCATCCGCTCGACCTGCTTCTCCGTCTGCCGCACACTCGACAGGTACTCTTCCAGCTTACGCCGATCATTCGTTCCCAGCTTGCGGTCGAGGGCCGCAGCTTCACCGGCCACATCATCCAGGATCGACCGCCGCTCCGAGTACCGCTTGTGAGTCGCCACACGGTCCCCCGCAGACTCCGGAACAAACAGCCGCTCGAACAGCCGCTGCGGCGAGTTCTCCGATGGCAGCGGCGTGCCGTTGAGGTCGAACGACAAGGTATGGCTATGCCCTGCCCCACCGGTCCCCGACTGGTCGCCGAGTTGTAGCGAGGCGTACCGCGTCTCCTGCCCATGCTTCTCGGCCACGAGCTGATCGACCGACAATGTGTTCGAGTAGTCCGCCCCCGGTTTGGCCTTGAGGTTCGCCGCCGTCAGCCAGGTGTCGGCCCCGCTGTGGCCGCCTTCGGAGGCCGGATGCCCGAGCCCGGTGAGGACGGTGAACTCGGTCCGGTGTTCTCCGAGGGTCTTGAGCGTCGGCGAGAGCGTGTAGTCCGCCCCGGCGTCGGCGGGCACCCATTCGATGATGTTGACGCCATTGGGGACATAGCAACAGATCATCCGCGGCTGGACGATGTTCGACTTCTTCCACGGCTCGAACGTCGACGGAGCCGCCAACGCATGCGGCAACATCGCGTCCAGAAACGGCAGCGACAAAGCCACTCCCGCAGCCTTCAACAGGTGACGACGGGAGAGTGGTTGGGTGCGGATGTGGAACATGGAAGGCTCGGAATAACGGGTTCAGGAATCGAGAACCGATGGCTCAGTTCAGTGTATCCTTCGCACGGGCGAAAGTTTAGCTGCGACGCGAAGTCTTCGAAGCGGAGCGCGGTACTGATCGACAGCGAGCATCTGGGCCACCCCGCCAGCAGGCATCCTGCCTTTGACATCGATTCCAGAGCGGTGTAGAAATGATGTCATGATTCGCACGCAGGTTCAATTCCCCGATCCGCTCTACGAGCGATTAAAGGCCATCGCCGCTCAGCACGGCTGGTCGCTGGCTGAGGTTCTGCGCAAGGCCGCCGAACATTTCGCCAGCCGCTTCCCCGTGGAACCGGCCACGCGCGGAGCATGGCAATTTCCGACGTTTGATTGCGGCGGCGACTTTCTGGTGGATCCCGCCGAATTGCGTCCCGAAACCGAGGCCATCCTCCAGCGATCCAGCCCATGATCCTTTCGGCTGACACCAATCTGTTTTTATATGCAGCGAATCCGGATGCTCCGCAACATGCTGCTGCGATTCGATTCTTCGCGGAACAGGCGGTTTCCCCACAGCGATTCATAGTGTGTGGACTGGTGCTGGTGGAGATTTATATGCAACTCCGAAATCCCTCCGTGTTCCGCAAGCCTCGCACCGCAAAAGAGGCCGCCACCTTCTGTGAGGCGCTGCGGTCGAACCCGGATTGGGAATTCGGCGATTACGAACCCGATGTCGCGGTGCCGTTGTGGACTTGGGCGGCGAGTACCCAAACCGGTTTCCGCCACATCATCGACGCGCGCTTGGCTTACACTCTGTGACACCACGGCGTGACTCACTTCGCCACCGCCAACGTCGCCCACTTCCGGGAATTTGGTTTCGAGAAGCTGTGGAGTCCGGTCTGAGGATTCGAGCAGAACCACCCACAGCGGGCGTGCCCTGGGCTGATGAAAATCTGGGCTTGACAGGGGATCGCGTTCTTCCGGAATCTATTTCGCGAATTCGTGCCCGCGTAGGCGAGGCGGCGGGGTGGCGGGGTGGCCCAGACACTGCTTTGAGTGTCTGGGTTGCAGAGCAACAAGAGGATCCGGAGGGCATGCTCTTCTTTCAATCCCTCTTGTTCCTTCGTCACCCAGACGTTCAAGGCAACGTCTGTGGCACCCCGAGGCCAGTGAACGTGCCCCGAATGGAGAGAGGAAGGGTGCCACCCAACGGCGTTCACCCTTTTTTGCAGCGATGGAATTCTTGAGGGTTTTGGCTTGCAGAACTTGTTTTGCTGTGGCGGGGACGATTCCGGCTCGTGCGAAGGAAACGAGCCGAGGGATGCTCTCGTCGCCACGCTGGTCGAGAACATGGGCGACTGGCCAAGCGTGCCCGCCCTTTGGTGAGAGGCAGTTACGGCCCACGTGGCTGAGCCGGGGTGCGTCATGGAGAGGCAACTTCATCGATTCTTCACATGCAGTCGGTTTACATCTTAACAATTCACGGATACCGTCATGGCACAACGGAAGAAACGAAACCTGTGTGCTTGCTGGGGATGAGTCCGATGCGTGAAATGGTCTGGGGTTTGGTGGTGCTGGCAGGTCTGTGTTTCCAGGTCGGTTGCGAGACCAAACCTGCGGGGACGGGGGCCGTTCCGGTGGCGGGAACACCCACGGCGACGGGAACGACGGAGCCTGTCGCCACTTCCGCGACCAGCAAGCAGAAGCAAATCCGCATCGACGGGTCGAGTACAGTCGCTCCGATCACCGCCCTGATTGCGGAAGAGTTTGGGAACGCCCACTCCGATGTGGAAGTGCCGGTCGGGACTTCGGGAACCAGTGGCGGCTTCAAGAAGTTCGTCCGCGGCGAACTCGACATCTGTGATGCGTCGCGGCCGATCTCCAAAACCGAAATTGAAGAACTCCAGAAGAACAACATTGAGTGGATCGAGTTGCAGGTCGCCATTGATGGTCTCTCGGTCTGCGTGAACCCCAAGAATGACTGGTGCCAGGCGCTGACTGTCGCCCAGTTGAAGGCGCTCTGGGCTCCCGATAGCAAGATCAAGAAGTGGAACGAGATCGACCCCAGTTGGCCCGATCGCGAGATCAAGCTGTTCGGTCCGGACACCGATTCGGGGACGTTCGAGTACTTCACGGAAGTGATCGTCGGCAAGAAGAAGTCGAGCCGGGCCGACTACCAGCAGAACACCGAAGACAATCTGCTGGTGCAGGGGATCGCAGCCGATGAGGAGGCTCTGGGCTACTTCGGCTACACGTACTACTCGACGAACCAGGAAAAGCTCCGCGCCCTGCCAATCTCCAATACGGAGAACGTCGCGGATGCCGTGGCTCCCGATCTCGAAACGATTCGGACCGGCAAGTACGCGCCGCTCTCCCGCCCGCTGTTCATCTATGTGAGCAAGACGGCTCTGGCACAACCGCACGTGGCAGAGTTCCTTAAGTTCTACCTGTCCGATGCCGGTCAGAAGCTGGTGGCCGAAGCCAAGGCCGTTCACATGAGCGATGAGCAACTGAAGGCTTCCCGCGAAGGACTCGACAAGGCCCTGCCCGCAGCCAAGTAGTCGTCTCCCGGCCTCGGAATGCGAGTCGCGGAGCGACATCGCCTACGCTGCCACGATCCCCGACGGTACCTCCGCACGTGAATCCGCAGACCACTCCCGAACCTCCTCGCCCGGTGCCGGTGTTGCGCCGCCAGTTTTCGTGGATGCGGCTGCGAGAGACGGTCGTGGAGTGGGCGTTGTTTGGCTGTTCGTCAGTCTCGATCCTGGTGACGCTGGCGATCTTGTTCGTGCTGCTGATCGAGACGGTGATCCCGTTGGGGGGCGTCAAGCCGTTCTTTTGGCATGTCTCACTCGGTGAGTTTTTCACCGAGACGCGGTGGACGCCGACGTTCGACGACAAGCACTTTGGCGTTCTGCCGCTGGTGTGCGGGACAGTCCAGGTCGCGCTGCTGGGAGCCTGCGTCGGATTGCCGCTGGGAATTCTCAGTGCTATCTATCTCAGTGAGTACGCCCGCCCCAGAACCCGTTCATACGTGAAGCCGATCCTGGAAATCCTGTCGGGCCTGCCCACGGTCGTGTATGGCTACTTTGCCCTGATCTTCGTGACCCCCTACGTCGTGCAGCCGATTTTCCATCGGCTGCTCGGGCTGGAGGTCGACTCGACGAATGCCCTGAGCGCGGGGATCGTGATGGGGATCATGATCATGCCGATGGTTTGCTCGCTGAGTGAGGATGCCATCCGGGCCGTGCCCCGCAGCTTGCGTGAGGCGGGATACGCGTTGGGCTCGACGAAGTACGATGTCTCACTGAAGGTCGTGGTGCCCGCGGCCTTGTCGGGAATCGTGGCGGCGTTTCTACTGGCGATGGCCCGCGCGATCGGCGAGACGATGCTGGTGGCGATTGCGGCGGGCAACAACCCGACACTCACGCTGAATCCTCTCAAGAGCATTCAGACGATGACGACGTTCATTGTGAATACCACGAAGGGGGATACCCCGTCGGGGACGATCGAGTACCAGAGTCTGTATGCGGTGGCGTTGTGCCTGTTCGTGATGACTTTCGGGATGAACGTCGTGTCCCACGCGGTGATGCGGCGATTCCGGGAGGTGTATCATTGAAAACGCACCTGTGACGGAGACTCCCGCACATGTACACGCTCCCAACACCGAATTGCGGAATGCACTGACCCGCAAGGCGTCCGTGCGACCGGTCGAGGTACTCTTCGAGTGGCTGTGTCGTACCGCGGCGTGGTCGAGCCTGGCGATTTTGTGCCTGCTGCTGGGCACCGTGGTGTCGAAGGCGTGGGGCTATCTCGACTGGCAGTTCCTGACCAGTTTTGACTCCCAGCGTCCCGAACTGGCAGGCATCTGGGCCGGTCTGCTGGGCACGACCTGGATGATCGGCCTGACCTTTCTAATGGCCATTCCGGTCGGCGTCGGGGCTGCGGTGTATTTGGAAGAGTATTCCCGCGACACGTGGCTCGTGCGGTTCATTCGTGTGAATCTATCGAATCTGGCGGGGGTGCCATCGATCGTGTACGGCATTCTGGGACTGACGGTGTTCGTGCGGATGTTTGACGTGTTTGCTCGGGATGGCTTGATCACTCGGATCAATGGAGAGCAGATTGAGGCGATCATGATCGCTGGCGTGGAGATCCCCCTGCCGCTGGGGACCACGCTGATTTCCGGGGCACTGACGATGTCGCTGCTGATCCTGCCGGTGATCATCGTGGCGACTCAGGAAGCGTTGCGGGCGATCCCGTCGTCGTTGCGGCATGCGTCGCTGGCACTGGGGGCCACGCGCTGGCAAACCATCCGCTATCAGGTGCTGCCCTGTGCGGTCCCCGGGATTATGACCGGCATCATCCTGTCGATCTCGCGAGCGATTGGAGAGACTGCTCCCCTGATCGTGGTCGGGGCGGTCGGCTTTGCGCGGTTCGCACCCGGCAAGATCGGGTCGATCAAGGATCTGGTCGACCACCCCTCTGGGCTGCTGCAAGCTCCCTTCGGCAAGTACACTGTCATGCCGGTGCAGATCTTCAACTGGGTGGGACAGGCGCGGCAGGAATTCCAAAGCGTCGCCGCAGCCGGGATTCTGGTGCTGCTCGGGCTGCTGCTGCTTCTGAACGGAGTGGCCATCACCATCCGCAATCGATACCAGAAGAACCTCCGCTGGTAGACACCACTCATGGCTCAACCCTTCTCGAACCTGATGAGCGATCGCGCGGCGGCGGACCGTGCTCGGGCGGGCATTCCGCCGGGCTCGCCCGAAGCGTCCGTGAATGGAGAGCATACGCGGCGGGTGAAGATCGAGACCCGTCAGCTCGACTTCTTCTACGGGAAGTCGCAGGCCCTGTTCGACATCTCGATGCAGATCCCCGAGAAGTCCGTCACCGCGTTGATCGGCCCCTCGGGCTGCGGGAAGAGTACGTTCCTGCGGACCTTGAACCGGATGAACGACATCGTCGAGGGGACCCATCACACCGGTCAGATCCTGCTCGAAGGGATCAACATCGATGGCAAGGAGATCGATGTCGTGGCCCTCCGCAAGCGGATCGGCATGGTCTTTCAGAAGTCGACGCCGTTCCCCAAGTCAGTCTTCGAGAATGTCGCCTTCGGCCCGCGTCTGTCCGGCACACGCGACCGCCGCGAACTCGACGAGATCGTCACCACCTGCCTGAAGCGGGCCGCCCTCTGGGAAGAGGTCAAGAACCGCCTGACCGACTCCGCGATGACCCTCTCGGGCGGCCAGCAACAGCGGCTATGCATCGCGCGGGCCTTGGCCACGAACCCGGATATCCTGCTGATGGATGAACCGGCCTCGGCCCTTGATCCCCGGTCGACCGCCAGCATCGAAGACCTGATCTTCGAACTCAAGAAGAACTACACGATCATCATCGTCACCCACAACATGCAGCAAGCCGCCCGCGTCAGCGACGTGACCGCCTTTTTTTACCAGGGCCACCTGGTCGAGATGGGCGACACGCAGCAGATGTTCACCAAGCCCAAAGAGAAGCACACGGAAGACTACATCACCGGACGATTTGGCTGAGAGAAGTTCTCAGTCATCAGTGGTCAGTTTTCAGCCAGAAAGCCCACGGGTTGCAACCGGTGGGCTGACCCTCAACCACAAGCCTCTGGCCCTCGGCCATAGGCTCTAGGCCCTAGGCTTTCCCCCCATGTCCGCTCACCTCCAAATCGACCTCGTCGACCTGCACCGCGACATCCTGTCGATGTGTGCCAAGGTCGAAGATCTGATCCACCGCGCGGTGGCTCAGTTGTCCCATCCGAGTCTGGCCGATGCGCGGGAGTTGACGCAGCAGGACGACGAGATCGACCGCTGGGATGTGCAGATCGAGGACAAGTGTCTCAAGATCCTCGCGCTGCATCAGCCGGTGGCCATCGACCTGCGGCGGATCACGACAGTCCTCAAGATCTCCGGCGAACTAGAGCGCGTGGCCGACCTCGCGGTGAACATCGTCGAGCGTGCGGTCGGGTTGCTGGATGCCCCCGAGTTGCAGATCCCCGACCAGTTGGTCGACATGGCCCAGGCCGCCGTCGACATGCTGCACCGCAGCATCGACGCCTATGTGACACTCGATACTCAATTGGCCCGCCAGGTGTGCCTGGACGATGACTCGATCGACCAGGCCAACGCGGAACTGATTCAACACCTGATCGACGAGATGCATCGCCATCCCGACCGGCTGGATGCGCTGCTGCACCTGTTTTCCGCAGTGCGGCAGGTGGAACGGGTCGCGGATCACGCGACCAACATCGCGGAAGATGTCGTCTATCTGGTCGAAGGCAAGATCATTCGACATTGGAAGAGCCTGGAACCCCACGATCTGCAGGACGCCCTGTAAGGGCCTGTTGAACAACGTGGCATGGGCGTCTCGCCAGGTGTATTTCCACGGATCACGGGCGGGACGCCCGTGCCACGCGACATCAGCCCGTCCTCTTAGACAGACCGATCTCATGAGCAAGACGCGAATTCTCGTGGTGGACGACGAACCCGCCATCGTCGATGTGCTGGCGTACAACCTGCAAAAGGAGAACTTCGAAGTCACCACAGCCAGCGATGGCCGTGAGGCGATTCAGAAGTGCCAGACCTCTCCGCCGGATCTGATGATCCTGGATCTGATGCTGCCACATGTCGACGGGTTGCAAGTCTGTCGCCGTCTGCGTAGCGATCCGCGCACGCAGGGGATTCGCATCCTGATGCTGACCGCCAAGGGGGACGAGACCGACGAGATCGTCGGCTTCAACATGGGGGCCGACGACTTCGTTGCCAAACCGTTCCGCGTCAAGCCCCTCATCGAGCGAGTCAAGGCCCTGCTCCGCCGCCGCGATACGGCTGCGGAGTTGTCCGATGTAGTCGTCATCGGCAACATCGAGATCGACAAGACCAACCACATCGTCAAACGCGACGGGGCCGAGCTGCTGCTGACCCCCACCGAGTTTCTCCTGCTGTTGACCCTGGGGCGCCAACCGGGCCGCACGTTCAGCCGCCACGAGCTGCTCGATTGCTGCCGGGGCGAGGACGCGAACTCGATGGAACGCACGATCGATGTCCACATCCGGGCGCTGCGGAAGAAGCTCGATGACCAGGCCGACCTCGTCGAGACCGTGCGAGGGATTGGCTATCGCTGCAAGCCGACGAAGGCGTGAGGCGAGTGGTCAGTCGTCAGTGGTCAGTTCTGAGTATCGTCTCGGCCGATTGACTGACCACTGAAAACTGACAACTTCTCCCCTCCCCTACTTCCCAATACAAAACCGGCTGAAGATGCGGTCCAAAATGTCATCGGTGTGGACCGCTCCGCAGATCTCGCCGAGGGCATCGAGGGCGGACCGCAGTTCGATCGAGATCAGTTCGTCGCCCAGGTGCTGCGCAGCTGCGGCTTTCGCGGCGTGCAGGCCATCGACACAGCGTCCGAGGCTGTCGCGCGAGCGGGCGGCGGTGGTGGCCAGCCATTCGCTTCGGTGGGCGGCTTGAAGGGAGAAACGCTGGACGACCTCCGTTTCGAGGGCAGCGATGCCCTCGCCGGTGAGAGCCGAGACGCGGAGGAGCGGCACTGAATCAGCGGTCGAGAGTGTCGCTCTGAGTCCAGACTCGCAACAGTTCGGCCCCCTGCGAGTGGACCTCCTCCCACAGGGCGTCGTCGAGATGAGCCTCCTCCTCGGAGGCTCGCATCGACGAACACCACACCACCAAATCCGCCTGCCCCACTTGCCACTGCCTGAGCTGTTCGGCCTGAGCGGCGATCCCGGTCGACTCACCATCCACGCCCGCCGTGTCGATGAGTTCCAACGCCAGCCCGTGCCAGTTCAGTTCGGCGCTGAGGTAATCGCGGGTGGTCCCGGCCTGCTCCGAAACAATCGCCCGCTGCTCCCCGATTAGGCGGTTGAACAGCGTACTCTTCCCGGCATTCGGTAGCCCAGCCAACACCACACGCGGGCGACTGCCGCTGACCAAGCGGTCGTCGTTCTGCTGGAGCAGGCGTTCCGTCAACTCCAGAGCCGAGGCGATGCGAGTGAGCATCTGTTCGCGATGCACGAACTCGATGTCCTCGTCCACGAAGTCGAGCCCCGCCTCCAGGTCGGCCAGGTCCAGAAGTAGCGACTCGCGCACCTCCGCGATCTGCCGCGACAGACCGCCCGCCAATTGAGTCAGCGCCGTTTGCAGTTGCTCATGATCGGTCGCGTCGATGACCCCCAACACCGCCTCAGCCTGCATGAGATCGACCCGCCCAGCCAGGAACGCCCGCAGCGTGAACTCCCCCGCACGGGCCGGACGCGCTCCGTCTTCGTAGAGCTGTGACAAGACCGCATCGACAATCGGCGGCGACCCGATCAGATGCAGTTCCGCCGACGGCTGGCCGGTGTAGCTGCGACCGGTGGGCCAGAGCCAGAGGTCGAGCGGAACCGGGACACGCCAGCCGTCAATCTGATAGTGACCGGAGTAGCGGCGGGCCATTCGTGGATGTGGCCAAGTAGAACGGACGCCTACGTCCGTTCGGGGTGCAGTGGATTCACAATCTGCCGCAGACGCACGGACGTAGGCGTCCGTGCTACGGTCGAGGCTCGCGAACCGAAGCCGAAGCACCTCCACCACCCCGGCCCCGCTCAACCGAATCACACTCCGCTCCGCCGGTCCCGCCGGGGTCGCGACAGCCGTGATCACATCATCCAGGTCGAGGGTCATGGCTCACCCGCCATTGCGGGGTGGGGCCGCCTGCTCGCGCCGTTCCGCAGCCGCCATGCCCACGATCGGGAGCTCGCCGAGCGGGGTCTGCCGGTCAATGGTCAGGTAATCCAGCGGCGTTGAGTCGACACTCTTCCGCAAGAGCAGAAACATCACCGTGACCGCCACCCAGAAGAAGCTGTGGGCGAAGGCATGGATGCCGAGGGTGATGAAGCCGCGGGAGAAGCGGAGGAGGCCAGCCGTCGTGTCCGTTCGCAGCGGCTCATCGAGAGGCTTGGGTTGATACAGCTCCGCGGAGTCATCGGGCATGCCCGAGGCCATCGACATCAGCGTCAGATGGTCGGCCTGCATCGCCAGCCAGCGCACTCCAAAGAGAGTGCAACCTCCCATCACCAGGATCACGAGCGTCATCCCGATCACGTACCACGGCCGGCTGAACAGGTAGTTATATGAGCGGCTCAGCCCGTCGAAGGCATCGGTCCCCTCGACTCCGATGGTGGCCACCATCAACGGCCAGCAGAGCGTCAGCCCCAACAAGAGCAAGGCGAGGACACCCCCACACAGCCACAAGAAGAACCACCCGCAGGCGACCACCGGCTGCCCCACCGAGGGAATGCGAGTCACCCACCCGGCCACGACGCACGGGAACCAAAACGCCGCGACACCGATCATCGGGAGCAGCGGCGACGCGAATGCCGACAACGTTCGACTGCGGCAGTACCTCGCGGCCTCCCCCCAGCCAACATCGCGGCCCATGAAGTCGAGCGCAGTCAACCGGCACAGTAGCGTCCCGAAGAACGACCACACCGCCCAGATCCAGAGCAGCTCGGCGACCTGTAAGGCGGTCTCGCCCCAGCGAAACTTGGACTCGATGAGCGACTGGCCCTTGCCCAGAACATCCGTCACCGGAGTGAGTGTCTGCGGCCCCTGACTGATCGCGAACCGAATTGTCGACCACGGATCGGCCAGGATCGCCTTCGCGGTGGGAATCCTTGAACTAAAGGACTCCACCATTCGGTGTGTGTCTTCGTCGCCTAGCCCCCCAGGTCCGGGCGGGACGGACATCGGAGTGGGAGCAAGCAGGCAACCGTGAAATGTATTATCCTGAAACAGATACCCATTCTTCCACGGCAACCGGTTTGCAGCACCGGGTTCCCGTACTTTCCAGTCTGCCCAGCGCCGCCCCAGAGTCGGCAGCGACAACAGCAGCAACGCCGCCATCGCCAGCACCAGCTTGCGCGGATCAAACGCCATCCGCAGTGCCGACCCCAAATGCAACCACGGCAACCACCTTCGCAGCCGCGCCGCATCCGTCAGGAAGAATTCTTCCTGCAACGGTTCCGGCAGAATGGAGGTCAGGGGGTCGCTCATCGTGTCTCAGTTTATACCAATCGCGGCCCTGAACAACATTGTGGCACGACGCTCGGCATCGTGAATTCACGACGCCGAGCGTCGTGCCTCAATAAAAAAACCTCTGACAAAACTGTCAGAGGTTTCAGAAGGCGAGGCGGACGGGACTCGAACCCGCAACCTCCGGATCGACAGTCCGGTGGATCAGGGTTTGAAGTGGGAACCAGTCAGGAGTTACGGCGACGGCGGAATCCTGTTGCACCAACGGTTGCACCAGCGAAACCCAAAACCGACGAAAACGAGCCGGTCGAGACGGACTTTTCCGCTGCTCTGCGGATGCTGGCCGGGTTGCCGCTGTCGGATGAGGAACGGGCCGAAGCGGTCAGGCGGTTGTTGGCTACTGGCACAAAGGGGAAGCGATGAACGAACTCACGTCAGCAAACGGCATTCACACATCGAACGGCAAGTTCGCAGCGGGCAATCCGGGCGGGCCGGGCAACCCGCATGGGGGGCAAGTGGCTCGGCTGCGGGCTGTGATGCTGGCCGCTGTCTCTGAGGACGACATGCGGGCTGTGACGCGGAAGCTGGTCGAGATGGCCATCGGGGGCGATTTGAAGGCCGTCGACCTGTTGTTGACGCAATGCCCCGATCACGGTGCATACTCCCCACCTGCGGTCACGCGAGCTTGCCCGACGGCGACCAGGGTTTCCAGGAGTTCGGCGACGGTGGCTTTGTTCGCCTTGGTGAACTGGCCCGCGATGGTGGCAGCTGTGGCGGGTTTGGCGTGTGTGGTCAGGGCGTGGCGAACGGCGCGGATGCGTTCGGGGAGGGTGGCTGGCCATGCGGCTTTGGTGGCCGTGTTGGATTTCGATGAGGCTGGCTTCGGGGCGGCTTTCTTCTTGCCCTTGCCGGACTTGCCAGCGGGGGCTTCGTCTTCGCTGTCGTCCTCATCCTCATCGGCTTCGGCGAACGATTGCTGCGTCTTCGTCGGCTCGCCGGTCTTCGGGCATTGAAACTCGGGTCGCAGCCAGCGGATTTTCCCGGCGGCTTCTTCGGCGACCCGCTCGTGATTCAGGGCAACCAGCCGTTCCAGAATCTCTTCATCGCTCAGCGTCCCCGGCCAGCCATACGCCTCGAACACGGCGGCGTCCAGGTCATCGTGACTCTGCTTCAGCACCGACACCAACCCGTCATCATGAATCTTCCGCTCCTTGGTCGTCAACACATGGGTGGCCGGGTCTGTAGGCTTGGCGGAAGGCCCGGTACGTGCGACGTTTCCCCCATCAGGGCCATGCGCAAAGCCTCCTGACCCTGCCACCCCACGGCTTCCGGCTCGCTGTGCGGTTTCAATCTCCCGCAGCTTCTCCAGCACGTTATACATCCCGGTCATCGTCAGATCGGGATGCAACAGCTGTTGCCGATTGCGATGGGCATCGAGCTGTTCCCCGAGTCATTGCTCAGAAAAACCCGTTGCTGAGGACATCGCTCTCGACAGGAGCTTCACTGAGCAAGAGTCCTCGTATGTGGTCGAGGAAACGTTGGAACATATCCACACTCAGGGGGTGTTCAGTCAAGTACTGGACATACTGTTCGCGGCGTCCCATTCTTCCGCGATGGGTACTGAAGTCTTTGCGGATGTTGGAGCCGAGCCGCTTTGCCTTTCGCAAAATGATCACCTCGTCCACATCTGTTGCTGCAGTACTCACGGGCGTCATATCCAGCCATTCGCAAAGCAAGTAATACCTCGCACCGGAAACCGCAGATTTGACATCATGGGCAGTTGCCGAAGCCTCTTGAAACATCGTCTTGTCGAGATTCGTCTTGCATTCGGATACCACGTATGCGATGTGAGTCTCAGTCTGGATAGACTCATGGAAATCGCGATCATGTGACGCCTTGAGATACAGCTTCTTGCTGATCGCGAAATCCTGAGCCTTCGTACGAATGGTCATTCCTCCACCCGCCTGATTGACATCAAGGCTGGAATCGAAATACATCGCAGAGAAGCATTTTGTCGGTCCAACAGAGATGTCAAAGCCCTTGATTTCTGGCAGTACCGATGGTTGAACCAGCCGAGGCAAGAACTCCTCAATGATGCTGTTGTCGAGCTTCAGTTGTCCTTTGGATCGGTACAGAAAGTCATCTTTGCTGTCAAAAATGAGGTCGACATCCAGCCACAGCCGATAGGCGTTCAAGATCGATACAAGATTGCCCAATCGTTCTGGAGCGGTTCGCCCCGATACGCCATTCAGGTCTTTCACCCAACTGTGGTAACGCTCAATCGTCTCTTCGAGACGCTTCTTGTCACCGCTCGGAAGCTTCTCATTCACAAGTGCTGCTTGGAGTTTTTCAAAATGGGGTGTTGGCATCTTGCTCATGACGCCACCACTGATCTTGCAGGTGCAATGGGCAGATTCGAGGCGGAAACTAAGTCGAACATCTGAGACGGCTGGACCTCATGGACCTCGTTGATGGCTTCCTCAAGATCAGCGATTGATTCTGAAGGACATCGCTGTCTCGCGGATGTCAAAACTTCCTCCGCAATTGTGCGTGGGGTATCGTATTGAGTGTTCGTTTCCTTTTTTACCTCGAAATGCAGGATGTCTTCACAGATCACTTCGCCAAAGCGATTCTTAAACCGCCGTTCCTGCCTCATCATTGCCTCGAAGCCCAAACAACGCATCGCCAACGACATCATGATTTCACCGTTAAAGAAGCGTGTCTTGAGTACATTCGATTCGCGACCGAGAATCATGATTGCCCGAGAACCGGCCTGGCAGACTCGTTGCAGTTCTCGAAGCACATCTGTCATGTCCAGACAGTACTGAATGACCGTCAGAAATCGATTCTGCCGGTGCTTTCTGTTCGAGCCGATCTCTGCTCTCGCCACCGCTAAAGGGTTCCAGCCCAACGCTTCAACCGACTTCCTGTATTGCTGGTGGTAGTTGAAGACGTTGATGTATGGGGGCGAAGTCAGAACGAAATGAATGACATCTTCTTCCAGAGGAAGGCTTCTCGCATCATTGTTCAGGAGTTCGACCGATGATGTGGTGAATGGCAAACTCAGAAACTTGGATTTGAGAATGCCCCATGTCCGAAATACGGTATCGGACGAAAACTCTTTGGAGAAATCAAGGAGCACGATCAAGGATTCCAACAGCGAGAGTGCAGCTTCACTGGAGAGATGCTCTCTCGCTTCAATCAGTGAGTCTTTGATACTGGAATTGGATGTTTTTCGTGCCGGACTAAACAGGGTCCGCTCATCACTTGGAAGAACGTCCGTAAGCACTGCCTCGACTTCAGCCAGTACGGACTTACGTTTTGCAACCGCGAGCCGCATCTGGCAATAGACATTGGCCATCTTGAATGCCGCAGGGTTGATCTCCGAACCAACGACCGGCAATCCGAGTCGGCCTGCTTCATGAAGGACTGTTCCACTTCCAGCGAACGGATCCAGGACTAGGCAACCTTTGGATGCAAATGAGCTCAAGAGTGTGTCGACCAGCTGTGGCGAAAACTGCCCGTTCCATGGAAATAGGTTGCTCCTGTGTTTACTGTCGATGTCTAACGCTTGCTGTGGTATCGCAGTCCGGTTGACAGTTAGACCTTCGAACTGAGGCTCGTCGTGTTCCATTGTCCCGATTCCTTCTGCCATGCCATCTTCGCCCCATCGAACCCATGAGTCTATCAGCCTCACTTTGTATGGTCCACGATCTCTTGGCCAGCCGTTCGGCCAGTTGCCTCGTGACCTTGGCTGCGATGCGGGACGGGTCGAGAGACAGCGGGTCGAGCCAGATGGCCCGCAGCCGTTTGCGAATGTCCTCTTGTTCCAGGTCCGGAAGCCAGATTTGGAACGACGCGGGATCGGGGAACGGCTGGTAGTTCTTCCCCGATTGCGTGAAGTCGGCGTACAGCTGGATGCAGTGGCCGACATCGGCGACGATCAGGAACGGCGGCCACTCGCCGGGGATGGCTTGGGCGTAGCGTTCCGCTTGCTTGCGGGCGCGGGTCATCACCAGCACCCAATGCGACGATCCGCGCTCGGCGTGCCCCTTGCGATGTTTTTTGGCCTTGGTCACGGTGGCGAGAGCGGCGTCGGCCTCGCGCTCCCGCCGTTCAGTCCCTTGCTTCGATTCCAGGACGAACGCCCCCCGCCGGTACAGGTCGATCCGGCCATCTGATTCGGTCCCGTCGCCGTTGCCGATCTTCACAGCCTTTTCGAACGTATAGACGTTCGCGTCCTCATCCGCCTTCGACGGCTCGGGATGCGGGACGCCAATCAGGTCGCACAGCTCCTTGAGGAACGACTGCGAGTTCGCAATCTCCGCCCCGCCAGATTTCTTCCAGCGAGTGATGAAGTCGGATGGGGTCATTGTGCGATCGGGGAAGGTAAGGAAAGGTCTGGCCCGGCGGAAGTCCGCCCGATGGGGTGACGTTACGGCGAGTGTGCAAGGAGCGTCAAGCTAGGGGCAAACGCTAGGACGCTGCAGCCCGGTGGACCAAATGAACGCCACAATCCGATCGGTCCGCTCTTTCTCAGCTGTCGAACTGCCGGAGAGTGTCTGAAGATCGATCACACGACAGCCAGTCGCTGGTTGTATCTGTTGTGCGCGGACGGCATCCTGGAAGTGGTCGATCCGGGCGACAAGAAGCGGGCGGCTCGATACCGATACATTCCCGATGATTGACCGACCCGACCTCGATTCTGATTGCGTATGGCACAATGGATACGCCGATGTATACTGAGTCGATCGCCTTGGATCGTCACGACGGAATTCCTTCACGGAGCGAAAGCATGTCTGCCACTGTTCGCATTAACCCGGAGAGTCATCGCAAGCTGAAGGCGCTCTCCGAAGAACTCGGGGAGTCGATGCCCACCGTCCTGGAGCAGGCGATTGAAGCGCTGCGTCGGGAGCGATTCCTGGAACACGCATCGCAGGCATATGGAGCGCTGCGGGGCGACAAGAAAGCGTGGGCTGCCGAACAGGCGGAACGCAAGGCGTGGGATGTGACGCTCAAGGACGGACTCGGAAAGGAATCGCGATGACCACTCCATTACGCGGAGAAGTCTGGTTGGTCGACCTCGACCCGACTCGGGGCCGGGAACAGACGGGCAAACGTCCGGTGTTGGTCATCTCGGCGAACGGGTTCAACAAGAGTCCCGCCGATCTGGTCGTCATCCTGCCGATGACCAGCAAGGACAAAGCCATCCCGTGGCACGTCGCGCTGCAACCTCCCGAGGGGGGCACGAAGACCAAGAGCTTCATCATGTGCGAAGCGGTGCGGTCGATCTCGCATGACCGGCTGGTGCAGCGCTGGGGGGCGGTGACTCCGGCCACACTCGATGAAGTGGAAGACCGGCTGCGAATCCTGTTCGACTTGTGATAGGGGCATGAGGATTCAAGGCAACGGTTCGAAGGGGAAACCACGATGGCGGACAATGATGCCTTGCCCCCACTGCCCCCACCGGATGCGAACGGTCGGTTTCCGGCCATTGAGTACACCCGCATTTCGTTGGCTCGGAATCTCATTCGCGACCGCAAGTCGGTCGGTCTGAGTCAGGAACGTCTCGCCGAACTGGCGGGCATCCGACAAGAGACGATATCGCGACTGGAAACCGGCAAGAACTCCGCGACCCCGGGAACCATCGCGAAGATTGACCGAGTTATCGTGGCGGCTCGCAAGCGTATGGCCAAGAAAGGGGAAGTGACATGGGAACCGTCTACCAAAAGTCCGTGACGCGACCGTTGCCGAAGGGGGCGGAACTGTTCACCAAGGCCGGGGGGCAGTTCGCCCGCTGGAAGCCTGCCAAGGGCAAGACGCGAACCGCCAAGGTGACGACCGGGAAGGATGGCTCGCTTCGCATCCTCGACGAATCGGGAACGTATATCGCCAAGTTCCGGGACGGCTCGGGGTATGTCTGCGAAGTCTCGACCGGATGCCGTGACCTGGACGCTGCCCGTTCGATTCTCAGCAAGCTGGAACGCCGGGCTAAACTGGTCAAGAGCGAAGTCATCAGCACAGCAGATGCTGCAACCGCAGATCACGCATCCTGGCTGTCATCGACTGGAACAATCTCCAACAGTTCGACGAGGTTCTTCGATTTCTTGAACGCAGTCACTCGCACTTCTTCGCCCCAGTACGGCTTGACGATTTCTGTAAGAAGGCCCGGCTTAACCTGAATCGGAGGAGACCAACCTCCATCGTCGCTTTGAATCTTGAATTGCGGACGATTCGCGTCTCGTTCGTCCGCCAATTGCATCCGACCGACGTACTCGACTCTTTCCCCTTCACCTTCATTCGGTGTAGGCGACCAGATGGTGGTTGGGGGCGATTTCATTGAGACCGATCGTTGGCGTCTCCCCTTGGTCGTGGTCAAACCGACCAATCGAACCTTTTGTCCATCAGGTGCCAACTTTTTAGCTAGTGCTGTGAAGTTGTTGAAATAGGCTTCATCCTTGATTCTGTCTCGCAATGACTGAACCTGTTCCTGTGCGAACAGTTCAATGCAAGTGAGAACCTCATCAAGGATCACGGCCTCGTTTGGAAGCTCTGACAATGGAAGCAACATTTGACCCTTCGGTTGAGTCATTTTCACGGTGATGGCATAGCTTGCGGGACGTGCTGCCGAAAAATAGACCCCGAAGCCCCGCAGATTTCGCGGGCCAGATTCCCTGAATTCCGATCCTCCCTTTCGGTCAGCCGTTCGCATAATCAGGCTGCAGAATGTTTCGGCACGCTTTAGGAACTGGCTGCTCTCCATCACTCCGTTTCCCACTGCCGCTCCATCCAACGTCAATTGCAACTCTGTGGGTGCCAATCGAATTCCACGCAGATCGAGATGACGCTGGAAATGAACTGATTCCAACAAGTCGCGAAGTTCTTCGATGATCTCGGGTGGTGGATCTCCTGCGAGCGCTAGCGATATCAGCCGTTCCGCCTCACGCACCTCGTCACAATCGAGGGCGAGCGCCGCCGCACTTCGCAGGAGAATCGAGCGTGATGGTTCGCCGCCTCCCATGTGGACCACGGCGAGGGCTGCTTCCCGTTCCCGTTCATACGCCTTCCGAAACAGCTTAGCCGCGTCACTCTCGTGGTCATCCATCTGCAAACGCAGCGCGCGATCGGCAAAGTCCATCGCTTTGGAGTGGAGCGAGTTCACTTCCGCAGGACTATGAGCCTGCGACTCTCTGGGGATTGTGGTGGGGCGATTCATCGTGCGTGAACCTCACGGGGGCCAGCGACCTGAGCTTTCGGCTCTCCAAATTCTACGACTACTGCATACGCAGGGAGTCTCGTCTCTGCATCCGATGGTTTGGATTGATTCAGTTTTTGACGAGTACGTGTTGCCAATTCCTTGTCAGTACCCTCAAGGATCCCAGAGACTTCGAGACGTGCGGCGTGAGCAAAGGGTAAAGAGTCCGGGGAATCCTTCTTGAGCCAATAGTCGAAACCGGTGCCTTTCCTCGACCGATTGATGGCTGTCAGGCCGGTGACTTCACGGACCACGAGAAACGCAATTCCACAAGCTCCGAATTCGGTGGCATCCTGTAGATCGTTGTTCGCTCGTCGCATCCTCTCGCTCACTCGTTGCCGCCGAAGTGTGTATCGCTGTTCTTCGTCGTTGTCGACGATGACACGCAGTGGAACCGTCGTGGGATGGTCGCAATGCTCCAAGCAGATCGCAGCCGTTTCCGCGTGGACTTTTGCCCAGCCCTCTGTCAGTGCGGGAATGTTTCGTAATTTCCGGAGATCCAGGATGGCGGGATCAGGAGATGTCATCATGGTGCCCGCATACCAATGAACTCAGCCACCACCCACTCTGGTGGCTGAAGAACGGTGAGAGATGGTGTTGAATCCCTCTCGTTCTCGTCAAAGACAATGATCGACAATCGCTAGGTCTCGTCAACCGTGGAAGCCGACAATACCTTGAAGTCAGAAGCGAATGAAGTCGAAGTTGCGGATCGCCAATGTCAAAGTTGATGGCTTGAATCAACTACAACGCTCGGGACGCTTCGGAACTTCAGGAGTTCTCCCAGAGGTTGCAGTAAAACCCAAGAAAAAAGCCTCATTCGCAGGGTTTGCGAATGAGGCTTCCAGGCGAGGCGGACGGGACTCGAACCCGCAACCTCCGGATCGACAGTCCGGTGCTCTAACCAATTGAGCTACCACCCCAGGTTGCTCGCCGCAGCGAGTCAAGAAGTGTAATCGGAACCGGGGAGGCGTCAACCCCGTCGATTCGAGGTTTTCGGGCTGATCCTCGGTGTACCACTCCCCGAGGGGCACACGACCGGCAGGACTGGTACTCGCCGTCCCCATCTCCTGACCGGTACACTTGTTAGAGTTCGGATGACCGTTCCGATGATTGTGGGGTCGTGTCGCTGGACGCGGCCTGATATCCTGCCGCGTGGTTGCGGCCTTGGATGGTCGTCCTCCTGAATTTGAATGGCTCTGATCTCTCCTCGCGAGGCAGGGCCTGACCCGCATTCCCCTCCGATCCCGACGACCATGGCCGCTGAACCAATCTTCGATTACAAGCCGTTCAACTACGACAAGCCGCAGTTCACCCTCGACGATATCCGCAAGGTCAATCCTCAGCGGCACGAGATGGAACAGCTGACGGGGATCGTGTGGGTCGATCTGGCTCAGCACGGGCTGATCGGGTTTAAGGATTTGACCCACGATGAGTTCTGGATCAAGGGGCACATGCCCGGCTTTCCGCTGATGCCGGGGGTGATGCTGTGCGAGGCGGCGGCTCAGTTAGCGGGGTTCTACGCTCGCAAGTACAACATTTTGCAGGGTGGCGATTACCTCGGCTTTGGCGGGATGGACACCGTGCGATTCCGGGCTCCGGTCTACCCCGGTTCGCGGCTGATTCTGTGTGCGCGGGCGACGCGCGTGATGCCGCGCATCTTGGCGAAGTTCGAGTTCCAGGGTTGGGTCGATGACAAGCTGGTCTTCGACGGCGGCATGATCGGCGTGCCCATCAGTCGGACCCACCCCACGCCCGGGAATTAACTTCCCCCTGTTTAGCTGCGACGCGAAGTCTTCGTAGCGGAGCATGCTCTCGCTGGGTGGCGACTCTCACCGGAAATCCTCTTCGGGTTGCGGCACCCGGCGGGGTCCAAACGGGGCAAATCCGATTGAGCCGCCTTGGACTCGACCGGGGTGGCTGAGCCACGAGAAGTTCTTGCACCGAGAGTTCACTCAGTGCCCACCGGTGCTACCCCGTTACGAATGCGATCTCCACCGCTAGAATCGAGAGATCGTCTTGAGGCTTCTCCGATTCGTGCCACCGCGTGATTTCCTTCAAGAGCATTTCCACACTCTGCTGGAGCGATCCCGACTTCGCTTTGACAATCGTCTCCAAGAATCGGGGGTTGCCAAATTGCTGACCGCCGGGGTTCATCGCCTCGGGGATGCCGTCTGAGTACAGGTACAGGCGGTCCCCGGCCTTCACGTAGACTGACCGTTCCTCGTAGGCTTCGTTGGCCAGACTGATCGGAAACCCCTCGCTCTCCAACACCACCGGCCCTGCGTCCGATGGCAAATGCACCGGTCCGGGATGCCCGGCAGAGACGTAGCGGAACTCCCCAGTCGCGACGTTAAGAATCCCATAGAGTAACGTCGCGAACTGCTCGGTCGATGCGTCGAAGGGAAAGAGCCGGTTCAAACGAGCGGCCACTTCAGCGGGTGGGAGGATGTCGAATCGATCTTCAAGCTCTCCACCACGGATCAGAATCGAGGACGGCTCCGATGGCGGCGACAAGAGACGACTCAGCGTCACCGATAGCAGCGCCGCAGCGACGCCATGGCCGCTGACATCCAGGACGTAAAGTCCGACTTGGCCATCGCCGAGTGGGATGAGATTCAGGCCATCGCCCGCGAGTTCGTCGCAGGGCTGATAGATCCAGGCGAACTCGATACCGGGGACTCGAGGAGCGACGCGGGGTAGGAATTTCTCCTGAATCTTGGCCGCCGCAGTCAAGTCGCGCGACATCCGGGCGTTGGCTTTTGCCAGTCGCGAGTTGGTCTCCTCCAACTCCTGTTGCAGACCGCGGAGCTTCAGGTGCGTTTCGACACGTGCGTGCAATTCTTCCATTTGAAACGGCTTGGTGATGTAATCCACGCCACCCATCGCAAACGCCTTGACCTTATCGAGCTGCTCGGTCAGGGCACTGATGAAGATGACGGGGATCCCTTTCAGCCTGTCGTCGGCTTTGAGTTGTTCGCACACCTCGTAGCCGTTCATCTCCGGCATATTGATGTCCAGTAGTATCAAGTCGGGGGGATCGCGTTGCGCCGCGAGCAGCGCCAACTTACCGCTGGGCACGGGGCGGACTTTATACCCTCGATCCTTGAGCATCCCGGCCAGCACTTGGAGATTGGCGGGAGTGTCGTCCACGATCAAGAGATTGGCGGGGGCATCGAACTCGCGGAGTGGCTGTTTAGGATTCAAGAGATGTCTCCTCTGTGGAGTAAATCAAGGAGTTTTTGGTACTGGAAGCTTTCCGCCAGGCGGCGTAATCCTCGAGCAATGCTCGGCTCGCGGGTTTCGACCTCCTGAATCTTTGCCAGCAACTGATCCAAATCGGCCGTGATGACAGCTTCACGCATCGCGTCGATGAGGTCTGGCGGCCAACCTGCGAGGGCCTGGGGAGTGAGTTCGGTCGCTTCTTCTTGGATCGCGACGGCGGGATCTTCCGCGTAATCGTACTCCACTCCGACGTGCGCATGGATCTTATGGAACAGCTCGATCTCTCTGAATGGCTTGCTGATAAAATCATCTGCGCCGATCGCCATCAAGTCCTGGCGGTTTTCGTCCATCGCACTGGCCGTCACCGCGATGATTTTGGGTTCCTGGCCGCCGTCCATGGCCCGGATTCGTCGGATGGCCTCGTGGCCGTCCATCACCGGCATGCGAAAGTCCATGAGGATCAGATGGGGCCGCCATTCCTGAAACTCATGGACAGCTTCCGCACCATTGGTCGCCAGCCGGATCTCAAAACCGACGGGGGCGAGAAGCTGAGCCAGCAATTGGCGGTTATCCTCAATGTCATCAGCAATCAGCACACGGCATGTGCGTTGTCCAGACTGGAGCTTCAGGACATGTCGGTGCGTGTCTTTGGCCAGCACCGCTTGGGCGTCACCCTCTTTCAATGGGAGGTGGATGATGAACACACTGCCTTTGCCGACTTGACTGTTGAGGGTGATGTCTCCGCCCATGAGGCGCGTAAACTCCCGGCTGATGGCTAACCCCAATCCCGTCCCCGTACCAGCCTGTTGCCCGGTCTTGGTCTGTTCAAAATGCCGGAACAACTTGTCCTGGTCCTCAGGGGAAATGCCGGGGCCAGTGTCCTCAATTTCGATGCGGAGAAACGGGCTCGATGCATCCTTGCGATCCGCGTAGAGGCGCAGCCCGATGCCGCCCTGCTCGGTGAACTTGACGGCATTGCCCAGCACGTTGATGAAAACCTGACGCAATTTGTTGATGTCGGTGACGATGTATCGCGGCACATCGTCGATCATCTCCACCGCGAACGATAACTTTTTCTCATCCGTGCGAACTCGAAACATCATCTCCAGGTCTTTGAGCAGGACGGGCAGATCGAACGTCGTGGGGTTCAGCGTCGTGCGGCCCGCCTCGATCTTGGACATCTCTAAAATGTCATTGATCAGGGCCAGGAGGTGTTCACCGCTGCGGTTGATGGTTCCCAGATATTGGCATTGCCGGGGGGTCAGTTCCTGGTCGCGAAGCATCAGTTGGGAAAACCCCAGGATGGCATTCATGGGAGTGCGGATTTCGTGAGACATATTGGCCAAGAACACGCTCTTGGCGCGATTGGCTTGCTGCAGCGATTGCTCGTAGCGTTTGCGTTCCGTGACATCGCGGGCGGAGGCGAACACTCCCTGCAGCTTCCGGTCGCGGTCGTGAAAGGTCGATGCGTTATAAGACACCACGGTTTCCTTTCCGTCTCGCGCGCGGGCGGTGAGTTCGTAGTCTCTGAGTTTACTTTCACTCAGCACCAGTTTGATTCCAGACTCGGCTCGCTCCGGGTCGGTAAAGTAGTCTTTGAACGGCGCGCCGATCAGTTCATCGCGCGTGCAGCCGGTGAGCGCCTCCATTTGCTTGTTCACGTCGGTAATGATGCCGCGCGGATCGGTGGTAATCAGGGCATCAATGTTGGATTCAATCAGCGAGCGGGTATAAAACTGTTGATCGCGCACGCGCTGATCGAGCAGCATGCGTTCAGCTTCCACCTGTTTACGTGCGGTATTGTCGGTGCCGATCAAAAGATATCCGATGATTCCTCCCGCTGCGTCACGCAACGCCGTGACCGACACGATGGCCGGAAAGCGACTGCCATCCTTGCGGATGTAGGTCAACTCGTAGATGTCCTCGATCCCACGATAAGCCTTGAAAACCAAAGCCTCGAAGCCCGGCGTGATGGTGGTCCCGAGCTCGGTACTCAACGCTTTGGCGCGCGATATCACTTCCTGCGGATCAGAAATGTCAGCCGGGGTAATTTTGTTCATCACCTCTGCGGCCGTATAGCCCAGCATCCGCTCGGCCCCGACGTTGAAGATCTGAATGACACCCTTCTCGTCGGTGGCGATGCTGGAAAAGTTGGCGCTGTTGAAGATGGCACTCTGCAACGCACCCGCTTTGAGCAGCTCTTCTTCGGCCCGTTTGCGGGCGGTCACGTCTTCCATCGCCAGAACCAGCAACTCCCCATGTTGCCCCGCCTGCAGCTTCCGGGCATTGAGCAGCATCACTCGGCGACCGATCACCGGGAACGTGTGGTCGAGCTCGAAATCGGCAAAGTCGGAGCTTTTGGGGACAATGTCTTCCAACAGAGTCCGCAAGTCAGGAATGTCCCACTGGCCGTTGCCCAACTCATAAATCAGACGCCCTTCGGTCTCTTCGGACGAAACATGAAACGTCTGGTAAAAAGCGCGATTGGCAGACCGCACTCGCAGCGTTGTATCGAGGATGAGCAGGGGCTCGCGGACCGTATCGACGATGTTCTGGGCGTAGTTCTCAATATCCTCAACATGTTGTCGTTGTTCTGTCACAGGTTCTCTCTTCAGGATTCGAGGTCACTCTCTGGAAGGGGCGCTGCCGGGTGGAACAGACCGTTCCACTCCGTCCAGAAATTCGGCCCTCACCATTTTGTCGTTGAAGCCCCCAAGCCCGCATTAAGCATCATACTCGATCAGGAAACAAATTCTGTGTTGCGGACTGCAATCGGAAGATTGACGGGGTGACCCAGACATCGCTTCGGATGTCTGGGTGACGCAGGAATAGGAGGAAAGAGAGGTACCTTCTTCTCGGTGCCGACGCTCCTCTGTCAATCCTTTTGACGCTCTGCAACCCTGACACTCAAAGCGGGGTAGCCCCGGTTGAGTCGCTTTGGACTCGACCGGGGTGGCTTGGCCACCGGAGGTTAATTCTCTCTGGGCCAACCTCTCATGCCTCTGGCACACCGGTAGGCCCCAGAGCGGGCCAACCGGTGCCACCTTGCGAGTTCCTCGAAGATTACGGCGTTGTGGAATGTCCCAAAGCTTGGAAGCCCGCTTGCTCGAAGTGGTGGTCAAAGGTCAACGCGGACGACAGACCGGTCGTGTGCATCCGGTGGAATGACGCGCAATCGACGAGACTCCACTCTTTGTCGCCCCGAGTCTCGAACAAACTCAAGGCTGCGTCAAATCCGACCGGTGTCAGCCAGACCAATTCGCAGAGCGGGTCGGTTTGGAATGCTCGGATGGCTTGAGCGGCCTCCGTGCGAAAGCGGGAACACAGAGCGTTGCCGAGTTCAAACAAGATCACGTCGGTGATGACCAACGGCGAACCGGCGAACTGCCGGGCCAACTCCTGCGCGCGAACGTGAAACTAGTCGCGACGGGTAATCAGCGCCAAGACGTAGGACGTATCCACCAACAGAGGCTCAAGCACGCTTGGCTCCGTTGGCATATTGATCGTGGTGCGTCGACAGATCCTCCGGACCATCAATGCTGATCTGTGACAGCCGAGTCAGTACGGAGTCGGCACGTTCGGGCACGGGTCGCTCAGTCGAACGACGCGCATCCACAAAGGTGCGAATCACCGGATACAGCGCCCGCAAGCCCGCTTCGTCCAAACGAGTCAATTCCGATTGAATGAGTTCTTGTGTGCTCATGACCAACTCCCCAAACCTGGCGTGACGCGACCTCTTGAACGCTCAGAATTCTGTGCGAAAGGGATCGCGCAAAGCAACAGCAACAGCAACAGCAACATCGTCAGACATCGGTTTCACGGATCCGAGCAGCTCCTCTTGTGACTGTAGCACCCAGACACTCAAAGCAGTGACCGGGTGACCCTGGGCTGATGAAAACTTGGGCTTGACGGCAGAACCTGTTCTTCCGGGATTTGTTACGCTATGTCGTGCCCGCATAGGCCAGGCGGCGTTGGGTGTGGTGGGTGAGGCCGAGGTGGTTGCGGACCCAGTGGCGGATGGCTTTCACGGGCGTGCGGTCGAGGGCTTCGGCGATGCGCTCGGGGGTCCAGGTGCCGGCCAGGGCACCCAGGCTGAGGAGCAGCGCGCTGAAGCCGCGTTGTTGGTCGCCTTCCAGGAATTTCAACCGACCGAAGCAGGACTCCAGCACCTCGGTCATGAGCGGTCGCCGTTCACCCTCGGTCAGTTGTGCGGCTTCGGCGGACACGAACTCCA
>JAYTFV010000358.1:0-5232 GCA_043734065.1 Planctomycetota bacterium | reverse complement strand
CAGTGTGCGCTCCCTGCGGTCGCGACCCTGGGCTGTAATGTGTCACCCCTTCGGGGTGCGGAGACCGCCTTGATGCGGAGCGGTTTCTGGCTGACTGCTGATGCCTGGCTGCATTCCCCTTCGGTTGCGGCTGTGCCGCGCTGGGTACTACTCCCGCTATCTCGTTGCGACGCGAAGGCTTTGCGAAGCGGAGCGTCCGTGCGACTTTCCCACGGCAACGCAATTCGTGAACTTGGGCAACTCCTCTCTGACTGATTACTGACAACTGATGACTGAAAACCAACGCACTGTGAAACAGTGCGTTGCCGTGCGACTTTCCCACCCCGTCTTGCCTCAATTGCGAAGATTGACAATACTTCCGGCAGGAATTGCCGGATGGCACAACTCCGTGACCTCATGGGACATCTTTCGCTGGCCGGGGAATGGCATGCGGAGGGCCTGATGAATGAGGCTCGGAGGTGGCCCCGGCGTACCGCGAGGAAGGGACTCCCGCATGGCCGATTCGTTGAAACTCATTCATGCCACCCGGCTACTCTTGGACGAGCCGGTGCTGGGGGCGGGACCGCTGTCCGGCGAGGAGCGGCGTCTCGTCGAGGACGCCACGATCACCGCGTTCCACCGGATTGTCGAGGCGTGCGTCGACCGTCGGGCCGACCTGCTGATCCTCAGCGGAGACACGTTCGATGAGACCTCGTTCACGCTGCGAGCGCGGGCCACGCTGGCCGATGGGCTCGACACGCTCGACGAGCAAGGCGTGTCGGTCTTCATCACGCCCGGCACGATGGACTCGGCGACCAGTTGGCGGCGGCTGGGGAACTTGCCGGACTCAGTGACGCTCTTCACCGGGGAGAAAGACGCCCCGGTCGAGATCACCGAACGCGGCCAGCAACTCGCTGTCGTGAGTTGCCTCTCCCCGTCGTCGCGAGCGATCACCGCCCCCCGCACCAGCAAGCCGGGCATCATCCAGATCGGGGTCGTGCCCGAGGGGGACATCCCGTCGGGCCGACTGGAGGAGTGGCTCGATGCCAAGATCACCGGCTGGAATTATCTGGCTCTGGGCGGCGGCGATGTGAGTCGTTCGCTGAAGCTCGCGGGCGGACTGGCCCATGCCCCGGGAACACCTCAACCGCTAAGGCCGTACTGCCTGGGCGCTCACGGTTGCTCACTGATCGAACTCGACTCCAGTGGAGCCGTCCACCAAGAGCAGTTGCGAACCGCGACCGTGCGCTGGGAGCGGGTCGTGGTCGACTGTTCGACTTCGACCAGTTGGGAAGAACTCACCGAGAAGATGGCTCTGCAACTGCTGGAGTACGAGAGCCATCCGGTGGAGAGCCTGTGGAACTTTGAGTGGGTCTTGAAGGGGCGCGGCGATCTGTTTGATGGCTTGGCGGAGCCGCGTCGGCAGAAGGACTTGTGGGACGCGATCGATCGCGAGGCCCACTCCGCCGCTGTCCGTCGCCGACATCAGTTGACGCGCGAAGTCATCGAGACCGGCAAGGACCACGAGGCGGCCAAACTGCTCAAAGAGTTCTCCGAGACCGTCACGGGCGTCCTCAATCCGCAGGACGCCTTCTGGAAGCAGCGCAGCCAGTTGTTCACCGGCATGGCCACGCCGTGGGGCCGCAAGCTGGCGGGCTTGGTTGAGAACGCGGATGCGAAGCGGGTGGCGGAAGAGGCCAAACAATTGGCCCGCGGGTGGTGGACCTGAGGGGTCGGGGGGAAATTCGAAGCACGAAATTCGAAACTCGAAACCCCAGATGAGGATGCAGACTGTCAGAATCTGATTCGGATTTCAGATTTCGAGTTTGCCGTCAAGGAGGACCAAGAGCCATGAAAATCACCGAACTCCAAGTCGAACGATTCGGCGTCTGGAGCGATTTGACACTGCCCCTCAACGCGGGCGGCACCAACGTCTTCTACGGCCCCAACGAGGCGGGCAAGTCGACGCTGATGCGGTTCATCCGCGCGATGCTGTTCGGGTTTCGGCCTCAAGATGAGCGGACCGCCGGACCGCACCCCACGCCGATCCGCTGCGACGGGGCCTTGCGGATCGAGAAGGCGGGGCGCGAGCATCTCGTCCGCCGGATCAGCGCGCCCGGCACGCGCGGACGGCTGATGATCGATGGCGTCGAAGACCCGCTCAAGACTGAAGCCCTGCTCAAGAATCTGCTCGGCGGCATCACCGAGCCGATCTACGAAAACATCTTCGCCATCGGGCTGAATGAACTGCAGGAGTTGGCCACTCTCGACGGCGAGGAAGTCGCCCGACACATCTACGGCATCTCGCTGGGCATGGACGGGGAGCGGATTCTCAAGGCCCATTTCGGGTCCGAGAACGACAGCAAGTTGCTCCTCGACGACACCGGTCGCGAGGGGGAGTTGCTCAACCTTGTGCGCGATCTCGATGCGGTCGATCGCGAGTTGGCCAACCTCGGCGATCCCTCGCGCAAGTACGATGAGCTGGTCGCCAAGCGCGACCAACTCGACACCGACATCAGCGGGCGCAAGCAACGCCAAATCCAGCTTCAGCGCGAGATTCGCGGTCGCGCATTCATGGACCGCGTCCACGCCCCATGGAGCAAGGAGCGCCAGCTGCGGCGCGAGATGGACGGGCTGCCCCGGCTGGTCGACTTCCCCGGCGATGGGTTGCAGAAGATCGATGGTTGGGACGCGGAGATCGAAGCCATTGATGGTCGGCGGCGGCAGGCTCAAGCCGATGTCGATCGTGTTGAGGCTGAGGTGGCCCGCAACACCCTCGACCCGCACCTTGAAGAGCAGGCGACCGCCATTCGGCAGATGCTCGGCGAGCAGGAGTCGGTGCGGTTCATCGAACGCCGCCTGACCGATCGTCGGGCTCGGCAAGAGATCACCAAACGGCAACTCGATCAGGCCCTCGTCGGGTTGCAGGGGCGCTGGGCCACCGACCGCCTGGAAGAGACCGAGTTCTCTCCAGCCGCCCTCTATCAACTCTCACAAGCCGCGCGGCAGTTCCAGCGTGCGGGGAGCAGTCGCGGGCGGATCATTCGCCGCTACAAGCAGTACGCCGCGATTGCCAACCGCAAGCTGGCCTCGACCGAAGAACAGGTCCGGCACCTCGGCGGGCTGACGTTCCCGCAGGCTCGCGAGCATGCCCAGCGCCGCCTGGAGGAACTCGAACAACTGATGGCGTTGCGGTCGCGCGAGACCAGCCTCACCGAGTTGATGTCGGGACTGGACCTGCAAATCAACCTCATCAACCGGCCCAAGGATTTGCCCGATTACTTCTATGCCACGCTGTGGTTCTTTGGCATTGCCGGGATGCTGCTGCTGGCCGCCGGGTTGCTGTCACTGTTGGATTTCGGACCGATCACCAGGACGACCTCATGGTATTTCCGCAGTGCCCCGTGGATCGTCGGAGCGACGTACCTCAGCGTGGCGGCTCTGTGCGGCGGCGTGGTGTGGGTCATGAAAGAGCACTTCGAGCCGTCGCGGTACGGACTCGATTCGCTCCAGCGCCGACGCCGCGACCTCGAACACGAACTCGCTGAGGTCCGCCACGAAATCGTCCGCATTACCCAGCTCGATGTCGCTCGCGGACCGACGCCGACTCTGGCCGATACGATGGGCGAGGAGCCGGAGAACCTCACCGAGGACGCGGTCGCGCGGGCCATCCGCCGCCGCATCGCCGAGTTCGACGCCCTCGAACGCCAGTCGCTACGCATCGAGTCGATCCGCACTCGCATGGCCGGGCTGCGGCAATCTCTCAAGACCCGGCAGCGCGAGATCGTGAGCGCCCGCCGGTCCTGGTGCGAGCAGTTGCGCCGACTCGGACTTCAAGAGACGCTGAAAGTCAAAGAGGCATTCGACCTGCTGCAACTCGTCGCCGACGCCCGCCGTCTGTATCTGGAGTGGCGCGATGACAACCGCGAGTTGGAAATCGACGACCGCCGCGTCCAGGACTTCCGCAGCCGCGTCGAGGGCATGGCCCGTCGCAACGGCTCGCGCGACGCCAAGTTCGACTGGTATCAACTCCTCTCGCAATGGGAAATCCAACTGCGACAGATCGAAGACTCGCGGCAGCTGCTGACCCGCGTGACGCAGGAACTCGACGAGAAGCGGAAGCGGCTCAACCAAGTGACCGAGTCCGTGACATCGGTGCGGGCCCTGCGCGCGTCGCTCCTCACCAAGGCCGGGGCCACCGATCGCACCGACCTCGTGGCCAAGCTCAAGGCGTTCCAGCGGTACAACGAACTGGTCCGGCTGCACGGAGCCGCTCAGGAAGAGGTCGCCGCAGTTGCCCGCCTCGAACCCGATCTGGCCGTCGTCGAAGAAGACCTGCTCCGCTTCGTGCCCGCCAAGAACGAAGAACAGACGATTCAGTTGCGAGTCGAACTGGTCGGGATCGACGAACAGTTGCAACAACTGTTCGAGAAGCTGGGCCGCATCAAGCAGGAGATCCTGGACCTCGAAAACGACCGCCGGGCCTCGTCGTTGAAATTCGAGCGGGCTCAACTCGCCGACCAGTTGAACCAGTCGGTCGACCGTTGGTTGGCCCTCAAAGCGTGCGGCCAGACGGTGGAGAAGATGCGGTCCCGCGTGGAGCGCACGTGCCAGCCGGAAATCCTCAAGCACGCCTCCGAGTACCTCGAACGTCTGACCTGCGGCAAGTACCACAACATCTGGACGCCGCTCGGCCAGCGGCACCTGGTCGTGGATGATGAGAAGGCCGAATCGCTGAAGGTCGAGCACCTGAGCAAGGGCACCCGCGAGCAGGTGTTCCTGGCGATCCGACTGGCCGTGATGAAGGACTTCGCCGATCGCGGGGTCGAACTGCCGATGGTCCTCGACGACGTGGTGGTCAACTTCGACCAACTCCGCACCGAGGCCGCCGTCAGGACGCTGTTGGAGTTCGCCGAGCAGGGCCAGCAGATCATGATGTTCACCTGCCACCTGCACCTGGCGCATCTGTTCGAGAACCAGGGGATCGAGCCGATCTGGTTGCCCGCCCGGGCGGCGACGGCAGTGGTGGCGAGAGAAGGTCAACGCGCGTAGACACAGCACACGTTCGATCGAACGACGACAGCGATCGGGCATGCCCGACCTAGTGCCTTGTCAACGCTCAGACTTGGGGTTGAGCCAGACCCGTCCGGGAGGGCGAAGCTCCTGCTGAGCCGCGATCCAGGGGACACGTCGAATCGCGGTCGCGGCTCGGCAGGAGCCTCGCCCTCCCGAGGGAGGCTCTACCCCAAAATC
>JAYTFV010000357.1:0-6066 GCA_043734065.1 Planctomycetota bacterium | reverse complement strand
CTTGTTTAAGCGGGTTGTAACGAGGGCCTTGTGTCCAATGAACTGCTGGCAAAGCTCGGCCAGAGCCTCCCGTATTCTCCAATACCGACCGTCGATATCTTCTCCGCACGCATCAACATTGGCCCGCAAGGACTCGACTTGATCTTCTCGCTGTCGCACCAGACCACGAAGTTCCTTTTCACGTTCGCGAATGCCGACGAGCGCATCTCGTTGGCGTTCCATACCTGACAACTCATTCTTCATCGTCACAAGCCGATGGTTCATCTCGCGATACTTGGCGACGGATTCCATGTCGCTGAGATACTGCAGTTCAGATTGGCGCTCATTGTTCATCTTCTCCAGCCGACGAGCGACTTCGCTCAAGTCTGAGTTCACCTGTTCCAGTTCCACCTTCAGATATTCAATGCGCTCATTCGACACCTCGCGGTTAAACCGCACGAGATCATCGAACTCTTTGACAATTTGATCGGGAAAGACAACGCCCGCTTCCTCAAAAAGTTTCTTTGCCTGATCCGGACGAAATTGAATGTGCTCTGCTTGCAATGAATCCTGTAGTCGTCGTCGCAATCGCGACTGAGCGTACCGCTGGTTGTTGAGTGCCGCGATCTGTTGGTCAAGCTCGTCGACCACATGCATATTGACTTTGGAGTCTTGGATTGCAAAATCGAAGCGGTTAGTGGCTGCTTCCATCGCATCAACATCCTTCTTCTTGATGTCGATGAGTCCTCGAATCTGATCCAAATCAAGTTCGGCCACACCAACCTCGACTCTTAGTGTCGCGATGGCCTTTTTCAGACTGTCGATTTCTTCAGCCAAACAGTAGCCTCGCTCAACCAATTCGGCGTTGAATCCAAGGATATGCGCGATGTAGGGTTTCCAATTTCGGTGCTTTCCTTGGTGCTTTGACAACTGAAAAACATCCGTGAAGTCATTCTGCGTGCGGAGCGCGTAGCTAACAGGAATACGAAAATCCCATGGCTTGATCGCATCGAGTTCCAACAGCCCGTCGAGAAGTTGTTTTCCAGCTTCAAACGCAACATTCGAGTGATCCCATTCAGATGCACTGGCGTCGGAGTAATCTTGCCACCTTCGGTCATGGGTCGCAAAAGACAGCTTTGTTTGTGCATCCACCGACCGACGTATGGTGACGAAACGACCGTCAATCGCTTCGATCTCAAGGAAGAAGATGAACCCCTCGAATAGAGCGTGATGTTTGCTGAGGAAGAACTCAGCGGAGGCTCCCCGGCAGAGGCAGAAGTCGATGACCCTTGCCACTGTGGTCTTACCTAAGTTGTGAGTACTCTTCGTGCGGTTCTCGGGAACGCGGATTTCCCCGATGACCACATTCAGGCCCGGGCGAAAGCAAATTGGCACAAACACATCCGAACGATTTGAATAGAGTCGACTGAGACGCACTGTCATGTTCCTTTGTATTCGAATGTGTCGTTCTTACGCCGGTACTCGATGAGCCCGAACAGATAGAGGAGATTCATTGCAGGCAGGAAGAGACTCACAGCATCGGCTTCATGCTTTTCTAAGCACTGGCGGAGGTTGTCGAAGGATTCGGTTCGCTTACTGCGCAATCGACGAAGCAAAACCGTGGCGGCAGACACGACCGTTTTGTCGGGATGTGCATGTTTGTTTGGTCGAATCATGTTACATCCTTGACGATGTCGCAGTTGCAGTACATGTAGTACACAACTGTGCGGGTCAGTTTGCGGTTTTTCCGCAGATCGACATCTCGGTCGAACAGTCGCATCAAGAGAACTTCAAAGAGCTTTTCAAATGGCTCATCCGGAGTCGCCCATGCATCAAGTTTCGCATCCAGTTCCGCTGCCGTGTCTTCGTACAGCTTCACGAATGGCTGATTGTCCGGATGCCCCAGGAATTTCCGAACCGCAGGGAAATCGACCATCTTGGGTTGAATCTGTCGTCGAAAATATTCCTGCCGAAGGCCTCTCGCGGTGTTCTTCTCCTCTGGCGTGACTCTGTGAACAGGAGGTGGTTCCGTTCCTTCCATCATGTCATCAAACTCTGCCTTGTACTCAGCGAGTGCAGTGATTACTTCAGCCAAATCCTGCGGGTCCACATCTGCTGGCGACTTCGCTGGATTGAGGTCGGCACGATCAACTGCCTGGGGAAATCTCTTGATCAGCCGATCTAACTCACTCGTGTCGAAGATGCGGATCAAATCTTTGTGGAGATCGGTTTCGTTCGAAATTCGATTTCGGATGTCGGCATCAGTGACTCCAGTCATCCGGCGATTGGCAAAGAGCATGTAGTAGTCAAGTTCGCGATCAGCGATCAGTTTTCGAATACGTGGAATCTCCTTGCCGAGGATCGAAGATGATCCCGCACCTGAAAAATCATCTTCCGAAAGCAAGCGATTCATCAGCTCTGTGTGTTTAGCTTGGACGATGACCGTCCCGTCCCATGAGGTATACTCCTTTGCCTTACCCACAAACCTTGCGTCACGACCTCCGTCTTTTCCGGAAACGAACCCTTGGACGCTATGTCCGAGCAGTTCGACACACAGTTCGATCACCAACTCCTCGAACTGTCGATCGCTCAGGTTGTGGTACGAGACGTTCACGGCTCAGATGCCTGGATCGGGGGGGGCGAAGGTTCGTTCGAGAGACTTTCATTCTACAGGTCGGGAATGGATTTGCCACGGACGTATCTCTGTTGGATGCAGCAGATGCAGCAGGGCAGCAGGGTGCTTTCGCCAATTGGCGGTCATCCCGGTCAGGTGGTGGAGGTCAGGGTTTGCCAGAAGCGGTGCCAATTGCCGTTTAGGTTTTGGACTCAGAGACCGTCTCTAAGATGGTGCCTGCCTGCTTCGCTCACCGCCCGTCGCCGGAGTGAAGGACCAATTCCACAGCCCTTCGCTCGAACTGTCTTTCCGAGCCTTTGCCACTGGCTTGATGGCCCACGCCTCGGCGTTTGCCAAGTTGAATTTGTGATCGGAGTGGGCATAACCGTCAAGTTTACGGAACAAGATTCGCGTTGAGGTGGATTTCATTCTGACTGCTCTGATTGGGGAAAAGTGAAGCATCAAGCGTCGTTTTCGTTGTACGTCATGAGTGACGTACGTTGATATTGACGTTCGATCCATCAAGTCGAGGATCACCTGACTCGATGGCGAGTGTTCGCGAGCAGTCATCGTCCAGCTTCAGACTGGGGCAGATCGCAATTCTCCGATACGAACGCCCGCCGATTGTCGACACGCAGCCTCCCCCGTAAACTGCTCCTTCGCGTCCTCCGATCCCGCAGGCTTCCCATGTGGGAATGCCTCGGACAACTCCAGGAACTCTCGCATGAACTTCGAAACCCGCTGCGTCCATACCGGTGTCGACAAGGACAAGGCGTTCAACAGCTGTACGACGCCGATCTATACGTCGTCGACGTTCTCGTGGGACACGCTGACGACGAACAAGGGGTTCGACTACACGCGGAGCGGGAACCCGACGCGGCGGGCGCTCGAGGAGAATCTGGCCTCGCTGGAGGGGGGGATCGACTGCCGGGCGACGTGTACGGGGATGGCGGCGATCACGACCTCGATGTACCTGTTCCAGCCGGGCGACCACATCATTGCCGGGCACGACATCTATGGCGGGACGTACCGGCTGTTTGCGAATGTGCTGACGGAGCAGGGGCTTGAGTTCTCGTTCGTGAACATGCAGGACATGGCCAATATCAAGGCGGCGATCCGCCCGAACACGAAGGGGATCTGGATCGAGACCCCGAGCAACCCACTGCTGAACATCATCGACATTGAGGCGATCACCTCGATCGCCAAGGCCACCAAGCTGCTGACGATTGCGGACAACACGTTCCTCTCGCCGTACTTGCAAAGGCCGTTCGAACTCGGCGTCGATGTGGTCGTTCACTCGACGACCAAGTACCTCAACGGGCATTCGGATGTCGTCGGCGGCTGCGTCATCACGCGGTTGAAAGAGCATGCCGACCGCATTAGCTACATCACCAACGCGCTGGGCCTCGCCTGTTCGCCGTTCGATGCGTGGCTGGTGTTGCGCGGGGTGAAGACGCTCGGCCCGCGGATGGAGGCTCACCAGAAGGGGGCGATGGCGGTGGCCCGGTTCCTGGATGGGCATCCCAAGGTCCAGCACGTCTACTACCCCGGCCTCGAAACGCACCCGCAGCACGCCCTCGCCAAGAAGCAACAAAAGGGGTTCGGCGCGATGCTCAGCTTCGACATCAAGGGCGGTCGCCCCGAGGCCGAGCGCGTGATGGAGAACCTCAAGGTGTTCCAACTCGCCGAATCACTCGGTGGCGTCGAGTCGCTGGTTGAATACCCGGAGACGATGTCGCACGCCTCGATGTCGCTGGAGGCCCGCCGCGCCGCCGGGATCACGGAGCGGACGATCCGCGTCTCGATCGGGATCGAGCATCCGGATGACCTGGTGGCGGGGTTGAAGCACGCACTGACGTTTGCGTGAATCGTCGGTCGTCGATTTCTCCGAAATCGATCGTTCGGCCCGCGAATTCGTGACCCGCCCAGCCTGCAGCATCGCTCCGTCGACTTCGGAGAAGTCGACGACGCCGAGCGTCTCGCCACAATCATGCCACAGCGCCATCTCCTCTTTGTCTACGGCACACTCAAACGGGGCTTCTGCCGGGCTCACTTTCTGGCGGGGCAGTCGTTCCTCGGCGAGGCCCGCACGCTGCCGAAATACCGCATGTCCAACTGCGGCACCTACCCCGGTTTGAAGCCTGGACCAAATGACGGACGGTCGATTGTCGGGGAGGTGTGGTCGGTCGATGACGCCTGCCTGGTCCGCCTCGATCAGGAGGAGGGGGTGGCCGAGGGACTCTACTCGCGGTCCCCGATCGAACTGGCACACCCACTCCCCGAATCGGTCGCTGCGACGCTGGTCGAAGCCTATTTTTATGGCCCCTCGGTGGCCGGGTTCCCGGATTGCGGGGACCGGTGGAGCGACGGAAGTTGAGTGGCTGGCTGTCATCTTCGTGGTCACATGATTACGATTCCATGCGTTCGGCAGATCGCCTGCCGCGTATCCATTGAACCTCACCACGGGTCTGCCACCAGGAGAGATGCATGAGTCGACAATCGTCACGTCGTCAGTTCATTCAAAACACATCGGCCATCGGGGCTGCGGTCTTCGTCGGAGGAGCCGTTGACGTTCGCGGCGAGGAGCGTTCGGCCAACGAGCAACTGAACGTCGTCTCCTTCGGCGTGGGGGGCAAGGGGGGCAGCGATTCGGACAATGCCTCGCAGTTCGGCAACCACATTGCGATCTGCGATGTCGACCGCAACACCCTCGAAAGCAAGGGCAAGGGCGACAAGTTCAAGGCTGCCGAACAGTTCACCGACTTCCGCGAACTGCTGGAGAAGTTCGGCAAGAAGATCGACATCGCCACGATCAGCACTCCGGACCACATGCACGGCCCGATCACGCTGGCCTGCATGCGGCTGGGCATCAGTTGCTACACGCAGAAGCCGCTGACCCGCACGATCTACGAAGCCCGGTTGCTGGCCACGGTCGCCAAGGAGACCGGCGTCTGCACCCAGATGGGGAACCAGGGAACGGCTCTCGATTCATCCCGGGAAGCGATCGCCCAACTCAAGTCGGGCGTGCTGGGCACCTTGAAGGAAGTCTATGCGTGGTCGAACCGTCCGATCTGGGCGCAAGGCCCTGGTCGCCGCATGACACTGGAGAAGTTCTCCGCACAGGCGATGAAGGAAGATCCCGAGAATGCCGAGAAGCTGATCGGTAAGAAAAAGGAAGAAATCGCCCATGCCCTCGAGCGGGTCGACTGGAAGAGCTGGATCGGTGTCGCTCCGACTCGTGAGTTCTGGCCGGGTCTGTACCACACGTTCCAGTTCCGCGGCTGGTGGGACTTCGGCACCGGAGCCTTGGGCGACATGGCCTGCCATCAGTTGACCGTGCCGTTCGCTTCGTGCGGACTCCGCGACCCCATCTCGGTCCAGGCCAAGTCGACCGGTCACGACTTCGACAGCTTCCCGGCCAGCTCGATCATCAAGTTCGAATTCCCCGCGACCTCGGAACGTCCGGCGATCCC
>JAYTFV010000356.1:0-4916 GCA_043734065.1 Planctomycetota bacterium | reverse complement strand
CCGCCGCCGCCGCCACCACCGCCGCTACCACCACGGTAGCCGCCGCCGCCTCCACCGCTGCCCCCACCACCGCCACCGCCGCCAGGACGACGGTCTTCGCGGGGACGAGCTTCGTTGACCACGAGCTTGCGACCCTGAAGATCAGCACCGTTCAGTGCTTCGATCACAGCTTCGCCATTTTCTCCGACTTCTACGAAGGCGAACCCTCGCGACTGACCGGTCATCCGGTCCATCACCACATCGATCGATGTCACGGGAGCGTACTGTTCCACAGCCGCTCGCAGGTCATCGGTTGTCGTCTTGAACGACAAATTGCCCACATACAGTTTCATGCTCATGCTTTGAACTTGCGCCTTTGCGCTCGAGAACCCATCTCGACACCACCGGTCCCGGCGGACCATTGCACGGTTCGAGATTCGCCCGGGTTGGGGTCGGTCTGGCCTCAGCGCAACATGCACCAAACACCAGCCACCTCGCGTGCTCTTGCAGTCCGCTGCTCAGTCTTGGAAAATGCACAATCCGAACGGACGAGCAGGGGAACCAAACCTCAGAGGCGTAAGCAATTGCAAAATCGGACTGGTTCATCTTAATCCAACCTTCGCAGGATGTCCAGATGAGTTCGAAAAAAATCGCAGCGACACACTGGATCTGCACTCACCCCTCATCACTCAGGCCACAAGCGAGAATATAGTTGAACCGCTTTTCGTCGCTGCGTTCGCCAGAATGCGGGCGGCCCGCACTCTGGCGAACGCAATGACGGTCGTTTTTTTCCGACCAATTGTGGACACGTCGGATTTGGTATTGCATTCGATTTATGCCTCGGATTAGCCTCCGGCACTTCTCTCGATCTCTGTCCGTCAAGGATGACACATGTCACTCAACCAATCGCTCAAGTCGCGCAGCACCAAGTTCGACGATCCGTTTCTGTACTGGCAGATTGACCAGCCGTTCTCCGAGCAAGCCATTCGCGAGGTCGTCCAGACCGACATCCCGGTTCGCAGGGACCACGACGGCACGCGGGCGGGCGATGCCACGACCAAGGTCGGAACCGTCAACACACGCTGCTTCATCAGCCCCAGCAACGTCGACCAGTATCCCGCCCTGGGGCAACTCGTGGACGACCTCCTCAGCCCGCAGACGATCGAGCTGTGCAGCGACATGCTGCGACGGAAGATGGACGGCTATCTGCGCGTGGAGGTGATTTGTGATCGCGAGGGGTTCTGGCTGGAACCTCACAAGGACATCAAGGAGAAGCTGATGTCGATGCTGCTGTATGTGAATCTGGTCGGGGAGTCCGAAAACCTGGGCACAGACCTGTACGACGGGAAGCTGAAGCTGGTGAAGACGGTGCCCTTTCGGAACAACTTCGGGTACATGTTTGCTCCGGCTCATGACACCTGGCACGGTCTGGAGAAGAAGACCGTCCAGAAGGAGCGGCGGTCGGTGCTGATCAACTACGTCACGTTCAAGACCGACTGGCAGTTGCCCCTGCGGCGCGCTGCGGCGTGATGCTCGGCGGCGAGAAATCGGGAGACTGGCGAAACACACGAGCGGCCCCCAAGGCCGCTCGTGGCATGTGACGGCCTCGCCATTCGAGGGGAGAGGGGCGCAGGAGGGGATCGCGGGTGCCGACAGACTTCCGAAGGAGTGTGGTCTTCTCTGGTGGACGAATGTCGGTTCCGGTCCCCCGCGTTCTGGCGAACGCAGCTACTCCACTGTCTCTCAATTCCGGAGCCTGCATGCAGCCGCTGATCACCGTCAGCTTGAGACATCTCTTCCCTAACGCCAGCTTCATCGGCTGTGCGGATTTGAAGGTCCGGGATGCCGTCTGCTCCTCTGACGAAGTCACAGCGGGATCTCTGTTCGCCGTATTGCCCGGCACGACGCGGCACGGGCGCGAGTTTATTGTCGATGCCCTGCAGCGCGGGGCCGGTTCTCTGCTGCTCGACCGCCCGATCGCCGAGTGTCCGCTGCCGCAGTGCGTTGTGCCGCATGTGCGTGAGGCATTCGCCCACCTGTGCCATGCCCTGTTCGCCCATCCGACCCGTTACCTGGGAGTGGTCGGCGTCACGGGGACCAATGGCAAGACCACGACCACCTGGATGGTGCGCTCCATTCTCGAGGCGGCGCGCGGCCCCAGTGGCCTGATCGGAACGATCGAAACGAGCGATGGGATCGGTCGTTGTCCGGCCAGCCTCACGACCCCCGGCAGTCGCAACTTGGCGAGTCTACTGGCCTCGACGCGGAGGAATCAGGTGCGGTTCGCGGCTCTCGAACTCTCCAGCCATGCCCTCGACCAGTGCCGCACTGCCGGAACTCAGTTGGATGTCGCGGTCGTGACCAACCTGACGCAGGACCACTTCGACTACCACCGGACGTTTGAGAATTACCGACTCGCCAAGTCGCGGATCTTTGGTCATCTGAAGCGCGGCGGCGCGGCGGTCCTGAACGCGGACGATCCGGCGGCGATGTCACTGCTGCCGCTGACGGGTTCCTCTCCAGTGGTCACATACGGGCTGCATCCGGAGGCCCAGGTTCACGGCGAGATCCTCGACCAGAGCGTGGAGGGGACACACTTTCGCATCACTGCCGGGGCCGACTCCGCGCTCTGCTTTACTCCGCTGATTGGACAATACAACGTCTCGAATGCGTTGGCCGCCATCGCCAGTTGTCGCCAGTTGGGGTTGAGCCTCCAGGAGATGACGCCCGGCCTGGAGCAGCTCTCGCTGGTCCCGGGGCGGATGCAGCGGGTCAACGCCGGGCAGCCGTTCGGGGTCTGGGTCGACTACGCTCATACCGAGGACGGCCTGCGCGGGGCGATTGCCGCCCTGCGTCCACTCGTGACGGGCCGGTTGATCGTCGTCTTCGGAGCTGGCGGAGACCGCGACCCCGGCAAGCGCGCTCCGATGGGACGAGCGGCAGCTTTGGCCGATCACGCGATCGTCACCAGCGACAACCCGCGCTCGGAGTCTCCCGCGGGCATCGCGCAGCAGATCGTTTCGGGCTGGCCACGGTCGACACCTCCAGAGGTCAACCTTGATCGAGAGTCCGCGATTCAGCAGGCCATTCATGCCGCTGGCCCCGGCGACGGCGTGCTGATCGCGGGCAAGGGGCATGAGGAATTCCAGATCATCGGCTCGGAAAAACGCCCCTTTCGTGATCTCGATGTGTCCCGCGCGGCGATTGACACCCATCCTCGTCAGACACACGACTGGCCGAAGCCGCCGCATCTCCTGAAAGACCGCAACGTCGGCAAGGTTTACGCAATCCGTTAGGTCCAGCCGTCGTCATGATCGGCTTTCCACTCTAAACGTTGATCTTCAATCCAGCGGCGAGACGACTACACCAGTGCCGAGATTGTGCCCCGGGACGGCACAACTTTTGAGACTGGGGTTGTCCCTCCCGGAGATCGCCATGCGCGCGGTCACTTTTCGCGATCTGTCTCACGCTGTCCAGGGACGCCCCAGCGGGGTCATGCTTCAGGATGACACGTTCCGGCGTGTGGAGACCGACTCCCGGCGGGTGCGGCGTGGCGACCTGTTCTGGGCCTTGCGAGGCCCGAACCATGATGGGCACGACCACCTGGCGGAAGCTGCCGAGCGCGGAGCGGTGGCCTGCGTGGCGGAGCAAGGCCGCATCGAATCGCTGCCACTCCCCACAATCGCGGTCAGCGACACACGCCTCGCTCTGGTCGACTTCGCCGCCTGGTATCGCACCCAACTGAACACCCGCATCATCGGCATCACGGGCAGTGTCGGGAAGACCTCGACCCGGCACATGCTCTATTCGGCGTTGTCGACGAAATTCCCCGGCACCGAAAGCCCTGGCAACTTCAACAATGGGATCGGCGTCCCGCTCAGCCTGCTGGGGATCGGGATCGAGGATCAGTTCGCGGCCATCGAATTGGCGGCCTCGCGCTCCGGCGAGATCGCTGACCTGACCCGGCTCGCCCGCCCCGAGATCGGAGTCATTACCACCGTCACCCCAGCCCATTTGGCGACGTTCGGGAGCCTCGCAGAGATCGCCCGCACCAAGGGCGAACTGCTCGACTACCTGCCCGAGAACGGACTGGCCGTCCTCAACGGCGACAACGAATTCGTCCGCGACATGGCCTGCTTCGCCCGCTGTAACGTGATCCTCGTCGGGACTGGCGACAGCTGCGACCTGCGAGCGGAACAGGTGCGGTCTGAGAACGGACAGATGCGATTCGAGGTCGAGGGCCATGAGTACGCGGTGCAGACTCCCGGCACGCACCTCATCACGTCGGCTCTGGCCACGATCGCCGTGGGTCGCGAGTTCGGCATGACGAGTGACGAGATCGCCGCCGGACTGAGGGAGTTCCTACCCGTGCCCGGTCGTTGCCGCTCCGTCCCGGTCGGCGAATGGACCGTGATCGACGACACCTACAACGCCAGCCCGGCGTCGATGGCCGCCGCGTGCGAGGTGTTGAAACACTGGCAGGGAGCCACCCTCCGCATCCTCGTCACCGGGGACATGCTGGAGCTGGGCAGCGACTCGCGGGCTTATCATGAGAGTCTCGGTCGTCAGGCCGCGTCCGCGAATCTCGACGGACTGATCTCGATCGGCCAGCACGCCCCCGATGTCTTACGAGCCGCTCGGCAGTCCGGGATGGCGGGCGGGTGTCTGGCTCACTGTGCCGCGAGCGAGATCGCCGACCTGTTGCTCGATTGCTGGCTGGAGCCGGGAGCCGTCGTGCTGGTGAAAGGCTCGCGAGCGATGCGGATGGAGACGATTGTGGAGCAGATCCGCGACCTGGCGGCCGCACGAGTCGTGCCCGAAATACCGCTCATTCGTGCGGCCTAGAGCACTTTCGCAATTCCTCTTCACTCGTTTCTCTGGCTTTGCTAGAGTCCCCCCAGTCAAGGAGGACTGCGATGGGGAAGCCTTATTCGGTG
>JAYTFV010000355.1:0-5054 GCA_043734065.1 Planctomycetota bacterium | reverse complement strand
ACCCCGCCAGATCCTGCGAAATCGACTCCTCGCGGGCAACACCAAAGACTGACAGGAGTTAGGGCGGCGACAGTGCCATTCGGGTCTGGTCTCTTTGATTGGCCGTTTGGAGGAAACAAAGAGACCTGACCCCTTTTCTCTTCCTGACCCCTTTTCTCTTCTTTTCTCTTTTTTCTCTCCTCCCCTTTTCTCCTTGCCTCCTCTTCTCCTTCCTTTGTGGGCTCCCCGCATTCTGGCGAATGCAGCTACTCCTCATCTTCCTCGGAGTGGACCATTAGTACCACTCGTGTTTATTGACTATGTTGAGCAGCGGTTGGTTGTGGGCGAATCTTGTCATGTTTTCGAGCAGCACAGCCGTGTGACGTTCCGAGACGCGCGGGGAGGCCGCAGCCACGTGCGGCGTGATGAGGACGTTGGGGAGTTGCCACAGGGGGTGCGAGGCGGGGAGGGGTTCGATCTCGCACACGTCGAGGGCGGCACCGGCGAGGTGGTGCGATTGGAGGGCGGCGGTCAGGTCGGCGAGGTCGACGATGATGCCGCGACCGATGTTGATGAGATAGCTGCCGGGCCGCATGCGGGCCAGGGTTGTGGCTCGGAAGAGTTTCTCGGTGCGGGGGGTGTGCGGGGCGGCGATGACGACGAAGTGGCTCTGGGCCAGGAGCGAATCGAGTTGATCGAGAGGTTGGACCTCGCAGAGGTTCTCGATGGTGCGCGGCGATGGATCGACGCCGAGGACGCGCATGCCGAAGGCCCGGGCGCGGCGGCAGACTTCCTCGCCGATGGCCCCGACGCCAACGACTCCCAATGTGCAGTCGGCGAGGTGCAGATGCGCCCGGTCGACGGGGCTGACCTCGCCTGGACCGACGGCAAAGTTCGGCAGCGCGGGTCCGCCGCCGATGGCCTCCCACCGTCCGGCCCGTTGCTGGTCTCGGTACAGGTGCAGGTTCCGCGCGAACGTCAACACAAACCCCAGTACGTGGTCCGCAATCACATCCGAAAAAATCCCCCGCATGTTGGTCAGCACGCACGGATGTTCGACGAGGGCAGGGAAGAGGTAGTGCTCCAAGCTGGCGGTCGGGGATTGGACCCACTTCAGTTGCGTGGCAGCGGTGAGTAACTCGGGCGTGAGCTTGCCAAAGAAGGCGTCGGCTGTGGGCATGGCGGCGCGGGCGGTGGCCGAATCGGGGGCGTTGATGACCGCACTGCCCGGCCCAGCGGCGTCACAGACGCGGGCGAGGCGGGCATCGTCGATGGCGGGAGAGATGACGAGGTGCATGGCTTGGTGAAGCGGTCAGCGGTCAGCAATCAGCCAGAGGGGAGGTTGTCTGTGTCTCGATCGTCGGTGAGGGGAGGGCGAGGCCAGTGCTGTGAACACGATGGCCGTCACTGAGCCCGCTGAATGTCGGCGATTTCTCCGAAATCGCCGGGTCGGCGGGCTGGGTCAGCGGTTCGTGAGTCGCGAGCCGAAGCGGCGATTTCGGAGAAATCGCCGACATTCAGGCCGCCCCTGCGCCTCAATTGTGTTCACAGCGGTGAGCCTCGCCCTCCCGATCAGCGCGAATGCCATTCGCCCGCGTTCTGGCGAACGCAGCTACGGGGGAGTGCTGGCTGAAAGCTGACGGCTGATCGCTGACAGATCTCCTCAATGCACGAAGATGTCGAGGCAGATCACCGTGACCATCAACGTCAGCACCAGCGCCAGACCGACGTAGGTCGCAAACGCAATGACCCGCTCGGTCGGCTTCTTGCCGGTGACGCCTTCGTAGATCAGGAAGGCCATATGTCCGCCGTCCAGAACCGGAATCGGCAGGAAGTTGATCACGGCCAGATTCATACTGATCGCTCCCAGGAACAGCAGGAACATGGCTGTCCCCTCATCGGCCATGATATAGGCAAACTTGGCGATCCCCAGCGGGCCGTGCAGGTTCTTGTACGACATGTCGCGGCGGACGAGGCTGCGAATGGTGAGGTACACTTCGGTGATCGAGTCCTTGGTCTTGCGGGTTCCGATCTGGCAGGCGTCGCCGAGGTTTTCGGCCTTGCGGAGTTGAGTGACAGGCAGGAACTCGAGTCCCCGCAGCGTGGGCTGAAACTGACCGGTCATCGCCAAGGGAACGAGTAACACATCGCGTGCGACGGAGCTGGCATCGTCCTTGATCGACAATGCGATATCGCGTGAGTCCGTCATCTGCAACAGCCACAGGGCATAGGGCCAACTTCCCTCAATGGTTTTTTTCTTTTTCTTACCCGTGACTTCGAGGGACACGAAAGCATCCTTGTCTCCCAGGATGTCCTTGGTCGTGCCACTCCGCTTTATGAACCTGACTCCTGCCAGAATCGTATTGGGCTTGATTCCAGCCTTGGCGGCGGGGCCTCCTTCCTCCACAACAAGAATGGTCGGCAGGAACTGGAAGGCCAGGCCCAGGCCCGGGATCGACATCGGGCCGACCGCATCAAACGCGGGCTCGCTCCACGGGAGAGTGTCGTCCGCCGTGACCGTCAACTCGTGGGACTCTGGTTTTCCCCCGGCCACCTCACGCTGCACGACGACTTTCAGCGGTTGCCCGCGACGTTCGTAGAAGTACTGGGGCAGACCTTGCGGATCAAGTTCGAGTCCCACATCTTCGCCCTCGATTTTGACCAGACGATCTCCCACCAGCAGCCCCGCTTTCGAGGCCGGGGACTCTTTGCGGATGGTCGTAATCTTTCCCAGTTCCAGCCGCAGCCCGAGTGTCTTCACCGGGGCGGGAGCCAGCTTGAGATGGACGACTTGCCGGGGACTCTTCGGATCGGATTTCCGGTCTTTGCGCGAGACGGTGATGTCGAGCGTCTCCGCTTTTTTCTCGTACAAGATCGGCTCGACATCGAGCCAGGTGTGGACGGCGGTTCCATTGATCTGCGTGATCAGATCCCCCGCCTGGAATCCTGCCGAGTCGGCGGGAGATCCTGCAGAACCGCACCGCTCCGCTCGCTTATCCGTCTGCAGGGACTGAATCATGCTCAGCCCCAGCATGCGACGGTCCCCGGAGACATCCGGGTCGATCTGCAGCGTGTAGGGGTTGCCACCGGGACGCTGGGCTTCGATTTCGAGTGGCCCCGAGGAAAGCGCGACCCCGCGAATGATGTCGTTGTACTCTCGGACCTTGCGCCCGTTGATCTTCAGGATCGTATCACCGGGGCGAATTCCGTAAGTCCATCCCGGCTTCCCGACGACGACTCCGCCGACCTGGGCCTGCACCTCTTCCACGCCCAAATGGTAGGCCATGCAGAAGAACATCCAGCCGGTGATCAGGTTCATGATCACGCCCGCCGAGATGATCGCCATCCGCTGCGGCACCGTCTTCGAGGTGTACGACAACGGATCGGCGGCGACCTGCTCATCGGTCATCTGGCCGGGGTCGATGTCGTCCTGGCCCCGCATCTTGACGTAGCCGCCGAAGGGAATCGCGGAGAGCGCGTACTCCGTATCACCCCACTTGCGGCACCACAACATGGGGCCGAAGCCGATGCTGAACCGCTCGACGTACACGCCGCACCACTTCGCCACCGCAAAGTGACCGAGCTCATGCACGAAGATCACCAGACCCAGCCCGATGGCGGCTGTCAGGATGTTCAGAATGGTCGCCAGTTCGGGAACAAACCCGGTCGCTAAGAGTTCCAACGCAATGCCTCCTGCCGTGCCCAGCGATCCATCTCCAACAGGAGATCGAGCGTGGGGTGAGCGTCAAAATGATGGGCGTCCAGCACCGCTCGGCAGAGCCGGGCGATGTGCGTGAACGCCAGTTCGTGTTTCAGGAATCGGTCGACCGCAACCTCGTTGGCCGCGTTCAGGACAGCCCCACAAGTGCCGCCCAGCTTCGCCACCTCGAATCCCAGTCGCAAGGCCGGGAATCGATCCAGATCCGGCGGATTGAACGTCAGGTTCCAAGCCTGCCGAAAGTCCATTGTCCGGGCGACCCCCACTGACCGCTCGGGCCAGGTGAGAGCATACTGTATTGGCAGCCGCATGTCGGGCGGAGACATTTGGGCAATGACGGAGCCATCGACGTATTCGACCATCGAGTGGACGACCGACTGCGGGTGGATCACGACCTCGATCTGCTCGACGGGGAGATCGAACAGCCAGCGGGCCTCGATGATCTCCAGTGATTTGTTCATCATCGTGGCCGAGTCGATGGTGATCTTGGGCCCCATGTTCCAGGTGGGATGGGCCAGTGCCTGCTCGGGGGTGACGTTCGCGATCTGCTCGGCGGACCACTTGCGGAACGGGCCGCCGCTGGCGGTGAGGATGATCCGTTTGACTTCGCTCTTCTTGCCACACGCGAGGGCCTGAAACACCGCGCTGTGTTCGCTGTCGACCGGGAGTAAGGTCGCTCCGGTCTGGCGGGCGAAGTCCATCATCAGTGGACCCGCGACGACCAGCGTTTCCTTATTCGCAAAGGCGACGACCTTGCCCGCTGCGACTGCCGCCCACGTGCCCCGCAGTCCCGCCGCTCCGACGATGCCCGAGACCACGACATCGACATCGGCACGACGGGCGACTTGGGCGACGGCCTCCTCACCGAAGAGGAGTTCGGTCTGGGGGGGAAAGGCTGCGCGGTCGACCTGCGACTCGATGGTCGAGTCGGCGATGACGGCGACCTCGGGCTGGCACTGGTGACACTGGGCGGCGAGGTCTTGCCAGCGGCGATGAGTGGTGAGCGCGACAGGGCGGAGGGCTGTCGGTTGTGCCTTCAGCACATCCAGACAGCTCGTGCCGATGGAACCCGTCGAACCGAGAACGGCAATCCGTTTCATGCGGTAAAATGCCCCGCGCGGAGATGACCACGCCATCCCTGGCGCGTCAACGGAAGTTGAATACTGGCCGAATTCTAGGGCGATGAAGCGGAACACGCAACGTGTGTGGGGAGTCGGGAGTCGGGTGCCAGAGGGGGAGCGGCTTCGGGCTCTCCATGATTGGTCTCGACGTATCGCGTATGAACAGACTTCCGAAGTCTCCGAAGACTTCGGAAGTCTACTCCGGTATTCAACGCGGGTTCCGGAAGCCCGCGTTC
>JAYTFV010000354.1:0-17769 GCA_043734065.1 Planctomycetota bacterium | reverse complement strand
CGATCCTGCATGACAATCTGGTCATCGTGAATGCGAGTGAAGAGAACCAAGCCTTGGTGGCCCTCGACAAGGCCACTGGCAAAGAGGTGTGGAAGGCTCAGGCCGACGGACTGGGGATGACCTGGGGCACGCCGATCATCGTGGGAGCAGGCGAAGCCGCCGAACTGGTGATTGGGGTTCCGGGCGAGATCTGGGGCTTCAACCTCAAGACCGGCAAGCTCAAGTGGTATGCCGAAGGGATTTCGGATAGATCCTACTGCTCCAGTCTGATCACTGATGGACAGGTCGTGTACGCGATCGAAGGCCAGGGCGATGAAGGGGTGGCCATCCGCGTCGGCGGCACGGACGATGTGACCAAGACCAACACGGTCTGGCGGTCCAGGGCCTCCGGACGCATCACCTCCCCGATTTTGCATGACGGGCGTCTCTATTCCAGTTCGAGCGGCACAGTTCTGTGCTTGAATGCCCAGACGGGCGAGAAGGTCTATCAGGCTCGCTTCCCGTCGGCGGGCGGGGCCGCAGCCCCGGCTGAGACTCCTCCGGGCGGATTTGGTGGAGGTCGAGGCGGTCGTGGAGGCCGTGGTGGTGGTGGCGGCGGCCAGGATTATGCCTCGCCGATCCTGGTCGGCGATAAGTTCATCCTCGTCACTCGTTCGGGTCTGACTCACGTGTGGCAGACCGGCCCCGAATTCAAGTCGCTCGCCGAAAACAAGTTCGCCTCCGACTCCAGCAAGTTCAACGGAACCCCAGCAGTCTCAGGCAATCGTCTGTTCATCCGCTCGGACAAGGCTCTGTACTGTGTGGCAGCCAAGTGAAGAGGGGATTGTTGAGGGACGGAGAAATTCGAAGCACGAAATTCGAAATCCGAAACAGGAACTAATTCCTCACCAGTCACTCTTTGTTTCGAATTTCGAGCTTCGGATTTCGAATTTCCCTCACCCCTCACCCCTCACCCCTCAACTTCCCCCCTTTCCCAGTCTCAGGAGACTCAAACGTGTTGTCGTCGAAGATTCGTGTTGCATGTGTGTTGGCAGGACTGCTGCTGACTCCCGCGTTGGCGTTCGCTCAAGGTGGCGGTGGTCGCGGTGGTCGTGGCGGCTTCGGTGGTGGTTTCGGTGGCGGCGGGATATCTGGCCTGCTTCGGATGGAAGAAGTCCAGAAGGAAGTCAAGATCACCGACGAGCAGAAGGCCGAACTCACCAAGATCAATGAGGCCAATAGCCCCGCAGCTCCGGCTGGCGGCTTCGATCGGGAAGCGTTCGCGAAGCTCACCGAAGAAGAGCGCACCAAGCGCATGACCGAAATGCGAGTCGCTGGTGAAGAGCGTGCCAAGAAGTCCGATGAGGCCATCAAGACCCTGCTCAAGCCAGAACAATGGACCCGCCTGAGCGAACTTCGCGTCCAACGCGAAGGGGTCCGTGCGCTGGCCCGTGAAGAAGTCCAGAAGCAACTCGGCCTGACCGCCGAGCAGACTGCCAAGATCAAGACCCTGACCGATGCGAACGCACCGACCGGTGGATTCGGTGGCGGTCGTCCCGGCGGACAGGACCAGTCCGAAGAAGAGCAGCGCAAGGCCCGTGAAGAACGGGATGCCAAGCGGGCCGCCTTCGACAAGGACATGGCCGCTGTGCTGACTGCCGATCAAGCTGCTGCCTGGACCAAGATGCAGGGAGCCAAGTTCGAGTTCCCCGCGCGTGGTGCTGGCGGCGGCGGTCGCGGTGGTCGTCCCGGCGGCGCGACGGGCACTGCTCGTCCTCCGGCGAACTAGTTGCCAATGAACCGGTCCGCGTGAAATCGTCGGCCTTGGCTGGATGATGTCACGCGGTTTTTTTTGGCCTCCACAGTAGCCACGTTCGCCAGAACGTGGGCTGCGTGAAACCAGCTTCCGCACACCGAGAAGACTTCCGATGTCTTCGGAGACTTCGGAAATCTGTTGCCACCCGGCCACGTCGTCACCAGTCTGCCCGCCTTCTGGCGAAGGCAGCTCCCTCTGCCAAGCCATCGTCTCTGACTGGAGAACTTCATGTCCCTTCCCTCACGCCGTCAGTTCCTCCACGCCACAGCCTTCGGCTCGGCTCTATTCACCGTCCCCGGTCTGTTCGCCGAGGAGCTGGTCAAGACCCCCGCCCAGACCGAAGGGCCGTTCTACCCCGACAAGCTGCCGCTCGATACGGACAACGATCTGCTGGTGTTGAACGACAGCCTGACTCCAGGTGACGGAGAGGTGACGTACCTCAGCGGAAAGATTCTGGGGGCCAACGGCGAGCCGATTCGGAACGCAGTTGTCGAAATTTGGCAGGCCGACCACAACGGGGCCTACCTGCACTCCGAAAGCAGCAACGCCGAGAAACGCGACCGGAACTTCCAGGGTTTCGGGCGGTTCACCACCGGGGCGACCGGTGAGTATCTGTTCCGCACGATCAAGCCGGTCTCATATCCGGGCCGCACCCCGCACATCCATTTCGGGGTCAAAGTGCCCGGTCAGAAGTCGTTCACGACTCAGTGCTACATCAAGGGCCATCCCGGCAACGACCGCGACATGATCTACAAGTCGGTCCGCGATCCCCAAGCCCGCGCCGCCATCAGCGTGGCCTTTGATCCGCTGAAAGGGTCCAAGGTCGGCGAACTGAACGCGAAGTTCGATATCGTCCTGGGGTTCACGCCCCAGGCGTAAGGCTCTCGTAGCTGCGTTCGCCAGAACGCGGGCTGCCCGGATCGAGCGTTCGCCCTCGCTGAAGACTTCCGAAGTCTTCCGAGACTACGGAAGTCTGTCGGCACCCGCGAACGCCGATCCCACCCGCCCGCGTTCTGGCGAACGCAGCTACACCGGCAATTCATCGACCAGAAACACGACCAGCGAGCGCGGACCGTGCGCCCCGATGACGAGCGACTGCTCGATGTCCGCCGTCTTCGAAGGGCCGGAAATCCAGGCCGTGAACGGGCTGGTTCCGACCGTCACGCGGGGATACGCCTGCCCCAAATTGTGGACCAGCGCCCGGCTCGGCACGACGAGGGCCAGATGCTGCGTCAGAAAGTACAGCACCCGGTGCGGAACATTCTCATCCGTGACCCACACCGCTGCGTTTTCAGCCACGGCGAGTTGTCCCGGCAGGACGGCGAAATCGACATCGTTGAAGTCGTGCGGGTCGGTGACGAGGTCAGCTCGAAAGTTCGTCTCGCCGACTCCGGGGCAAGCGGAGACCCGCTGCTTCGCGGACTGGTAAGTCGGGATGAGCAGCAACTGGGCGTGGGCGTCGGCCAGCGTCGCGACCTGCACGCCGCGCCCGCCGACCATCTTCAACACCTCGCAGAACTGGGCGATCGGGTCGGGGTACTGGACTCCGAGTTGAGTCAGCTCCGGCAGCGGCTCGCTGGGGAGAGTGTGGCTGCGGATGCGCTGGAGGATGTCGGTACGGGAAGACATGCGTGGTGGCTCCTGAGTGTTCGCTGTCCAAGCTAACAGTTTCCGGGGGATGGTGAAACGATCTGGGCGTTTCAGTGGCCGTGTCGCAGAGTCGGGAATAGACTGGGAGGCGTTCGAGAGGCTCTCCACACGGAGGGCGTCACTCCCGTTTGCACTGGACTCCCCATGCGTTTGTTTTTGCTGGCAGCCTGCCTGACCGCAAGTGTTTACTCCGTTTGTGCGGCTGAGGACATTCCGCTGACCACAGGAGAGGCGAAACACCTGTCCAATCTGCGGCAGGTGACCTCGAAGTTTCCCCGTGCTGGCGAGGGGTACTTCTCCCCGGATGGGACGGAGATCATCTTTCAAGCCTATCCCCTCGGGTATCCGTTTTACCAAATCTTCGTCCAGCCGCTCGCCGACGACGGCAAGCCGCGCATGATCAGCACTGGGCGCGGGCGGACGACCTGTTCGTACTTCAGCCGCGACGGCAAGAGCCTGCTGTTCGCCTCGTCGCACACCGATCCGCTGTTGGAACAGACCGAGAAGGCGGCTCGCGAACTGGAGGCCCAAGGCGGTCGTCGCCGTTACCAGTGGGACTTCGATCCCAATATGGATCTTTATACGATCGGCCACGATGGGACCGGCCTCAAGCGATTGACCGACGCCCCCGGCTACGACGCCGAGGGGAGCTACTCCCAAGACGGCAAACAGATCGTCTTCACCAGCAGCCGCGATGGCGATGCCGACCTGTACATCATGGACGCCGATGGCTCGCACGTCCGGCAGATCGTCAACAAGGACGGCTACGATGGCGGGCCGTTCTTCTCCCCCGATGACCAATGGATCATCTACCGCAGCGACCGTCAGAAGGAGCACATGCTCCAGCTGTTTATCGTCTCGGTGGATGGCAAGCGGGAGTTTCAGTTGACGAATAATCTGGAGCAGGTGAACTGGTGCCCATATTTCCACCCGTCGCAGAAGTACATCATCTGGTCGGGAGCTGATTACTCGAAGGGGCCGATGGCGGCCAATTTTGACCTCTGGAAGATGGACCTGACGTTTGCCGCTGACAAGGTGTCCGGCGGCGAACCGCAACGGATCACCGACCACGAAAAAGCCGACGTGCTGCCGGTCTTCAGCCCCGATGGCAAGCAGTTGATGTGGACCTCGAACCGCACCGCAGATGGGACCAGCCAGTTGTGGATTGCGGATTGGGGGGAGTGAAGAGGCGGTTGATGGTTGATGGTTGATGGTTGATCGACAGAGGGAAAGCCCAGGGGTTGCAACCCCTGGTTTTTTTGGTGCCAGTCAATCCTCCGACTGATCGCTGCCAGGTGATCGCTGACTGCTCTTCCCCTCCGGATGCGTTCGCCCATTGGCGGTCGCCTCATTGAGCAACCCGACGCGTCAGCGAGGGTGTACGTCACTCGATGCTCTCTGAGAGCTCGGCCCTCAGCAAATGTGATGTGCTTCACTCCGATCTTGGACGCTTCTGGGCAGCACCCCTCGCTGCGCTCGGCCCTCGCTGACGCGTCGGGTTACTGAATCAGGGGACCGCCCAATCGCGAATGCCCCCCTCTGTCGATAAACCATCAACCATAAACCATCAACCCTCTTCCTCCCCCCACTACTGTACAAGACTCACCTTGAGTCATATTTCCGATTCCCGGTAGAGTCCCGGTGACGAAGTGTTCTTGTGGACATGATGTCTGCTGAAAAACAGTGCCCCTGAAGGATCGGGAGCCTTGGACTACCAGTTCGGCCCACCGGGGAAAATCTGTGCTGCCTGCGGAAAACCGCTGTGCGCCGGGGACCGGTGTATCTCCGCTCTGGTCGAGCAATCCGGTCGGCTGGTGCGGCTCGACTTTCTGGAGGCCCACTGGACGGGCGACCCGCCGCACACGGTCGGAACCTGGAAATTCCAGATCCCCCAGGCCACCGCTCAGCAGCAACGCGTCCTCGACACCGACACCCTGTTTCGGTTCTTCGAGCAACTCACCGAAGACGCCAATCCGGGACAGGAGCGGCTGCGGTATGTGCTGTCGCTGTTCCTGCTGCAGCGTCGGCGATTGAAGCTCGATGGCTCGCGGCAGGACGGAAAGCAGGAGTTCCTCGTGTTCCTGGGACAGCGCGGCGAAGGCCCATACGAGGTACTCGACCAGCAACTCTCCGCCGAGGAGATGGCCGCCCTGCAAGCCGAACTCGCAGCTCGGCTGCAAACTGATTGGGGGCAGGCCGCATGATTCAATCCACTCGACGCACGTCTCATCGATGGAGTGTCGCCTTTCGCTCCGCGAAAGGACGTTCTTACGCGGAGCGAAAGACGACACTCTCCAAAGCCCCGACCAATTCGCCTGCTCAAGGACGTGCCGCCATGCCAGAGACCGCACTCCTTCCGAGGACCAGGCCGCCCCGCCAGACACACGTCGACATCGCGAGGAGCCTCCGTCTGGGCCTGTTTCTGATTGCCTGCATCGGCCTGCTGACCAGCTCCGGGTGCCTCTCGATGACACTCTGGCGTCGTCGTGAGCCGCAAATGGCGAAGGCCGACCCACCACTGCCGCTGAATGCCTCCGCCGATGAAATCCTGGCAAGAATCAATCACAACGCCTACAGCGAGTTTTCTCCCGATGGTCTGAAGTCCTACCGCTGCGACGATGTCAGCGTGCGCATGAAGGGAGTGCCCGCTCCCATGCGGGCGTCGATGGTGGTCGAGGCCCCGCGCAATTTGCGACTGCGGGTCGCCAATCCGCTGTCTGGGGGAGAGGCGGTCGACATTGGCTCGAACGACGAACGGTTCTGGATGTGGGCCAAGGACTCGACACCTGCCAATGTCCTGGTCTGCTCACACGATCAGATCGCCGTCGCGACGCAAGTGACCTCGCTACCGTTGCCGTTTCGACCCGATTGGCTGATGGAAGTGCTGGGAGTCTCCCCGATCTCCGGGAGCAAGTACGAGGTGCGACGCGAGAAACCCAAAACACCGATCGCGGAATTGGTCTCCATCCAGCACACGCCCGACCAGCAACCGGTCCGCCGGATCGTGAAGGTCAACACCATGTATGGCGTGGTGCTGGAACATCGCGTCGAATCGATGGACGGAAAGATGATTGCCAGAGCGATACTCTCCCGGCATTGGCGCGATCCCGGCACCCGGCTGATCCTGCCTCGACAGATCGCCATCGACTGGCCCGCAGCCGACCAGACACTGGCGCTGACACTGGAGCTGAACACGGTTGACTTCAATCCCCCCGCCGAGTCGCTGGCCATGTGGCAGGTGCCGCGCATGCCCGGTTTCCCGGAGTTCGACCTCGGGGAGTACGCCATGAAACAACTGGGACACTCCGGAACCAGCCTGGCCTCGAAAAGCAAACACACCCCGCCCAACGGTCCCCGCCGGGGCCAGGCGACCCTGGAGGACGAGCCGGAGGAACCGGAGAACCTCGAAGCCCCCGATCCCGCGGGTCTGGCCGACAAAGGAACCTGGGCGCAGGAGGAGTCGCTGGACACGATCCGTCGACCGATCCGCCGCGCCTCTCGCAGCGAGGAATCGGGCTCGATGGCCGATCCAGAGAGTGCCTCTCCCGGCGATCTCTTCTTGGAAGAGACTCCGAAAGTGAGCGAACCGTCCTCAGCCCGTCCGTTCCCCGGTCGTTAATCGGGCCAGTCGGTCGGCGTTAAGCGATCTCGTCCCCAGGGTTCAGAACTGGCTCAGGAACCGCACATCACTCGCGTAGAACTGGCGGATGTCCGTGTTGTTGTGCCGCCGCATGCAGAACCGCTCGACCCCCAGACCGAAGGCGAAGCCCGACACTTTCTCCGGGTCATAACCGACGGCTTTGAGCACGTTCGGATCGACCATCCCGGCCCCGCCAATCTCCAGCCAGCGGTCGCCCCACTGCATGTCGACCTCGACCGACGGCTCCGTGAACGGGAAGAATGACGGGCGGAAGCGGATCACGACATCCTTGCCGAGGTACGCCTGTGCGAACAATCTCAGCACGGTCTTAAGGTCGGCCATCGTCACATGCGTGTCGACCATCAGCCCCTCCATCTGATGAAACATGCAGGAGTGCGTGTCGTCCATCTCATCGGGTCGGTAGACGCGGCCAATCGAGACGACCCGGACGGGCGGCTGGGTGTTCTGCATCACACGGATCTGGACCGTCGAGGTCTGGCTTCGCATCAACAGCGGGCCGCCGAACGTCCGCTCCGCAGTCGCGAGATAGAAATTGTCGCGCGGGTCGCGGGCCGGGTGATCCAGCGGGATGTTCAAGGCTTCGAAGTTGTGGAACTCGTCTTCAATCTCCGGTCCGTCGACCGCATCGAACCCCAGCCGCACCATGATCGACTTGAACTCCTCGATCGTCTGCGAGATGGGGTGACGATGTCCCAATCGAAACGGCGTCCCCGGCAGCGTTACGTCCAGCCCGTCGACGACAGCAGTGGGCTTGGCCAAGACCGCCTGCCGCTCTTCGAGGACCGCCGTCACGCGATCCTTGACCTCGTTGAAGCGCTTGCCCAGAGCCGGGCGTTCCGCCGGTTCGACCTGCCCCAGCAGTGCCTGCAAGTCCTTGAGCCGCCCCTGCTTCTTTCCCAGGAACTGAATGCGCACCGCCTCGATGCCTGCCGCATCAGTCGCAGCGGCGATCTCGCGGAGGGCATCGGTTTCGTAGATGGCGAGTTGGGCGAGAGCGTCCATGAGGGTCAGGCTGGAGACTGGTGACGGTTGGGGTGAAGCCAGCCAGTATCAAGGATCGGGGGCCAAGTGCCAAGGGTGAAAGGCACGATGCACGACGAGTGCTGCGAACGGTTTGAGCATGGGGCGGCGAACGAGCCGCCGAACGAGCCGCCGACGGGGCTCCAACCTCCACATCAAGGCATGACCGGGCACTCGCGGGTGCTTTCGCTCAGGGAAGTGTGGATCGTCCGGCCATCCCAGTGGTGGTGGCCCCACGAACCGCTACACCAGTCGCAGCTTCTGCCTCGCGAAGTGAATCGCTTGGATCAGTTGATCGAGGTCTTCGTCATTCGTGTAGACGCCGAAGCTGGCGCGGACGGTGGCACTGACGCCGAGCTTGTCATGGAGCGGCATCGTGCAGTGGTGGCCGTGGCGGACGAAGACGCCCTTGCGGTCGAGGAGTTGGGCCAGGTCTTCGGGGTGGGCTCGGTCGATGGTGAAGCTAAGGATGCCGCCGCGCTGGGTCGGAGGTGGGCCGTAGATGTGCATGCCGGGGATTTGCAGGAGGGCGTCCCAGGCCCGCTGGGTCAGGCCTTGTTCGTACTCATGGGCCACGTGGAGGCCGATCTGCTCGACCCACTCAATGGCGGTGCCGAGGGCGATGGCCTGGGCAATCGGAGGGGTGCCCGCCTCGAACTTCGCGGGCGATTCGGCCCACGTCGCGTGCGTCGTATAGACGCGGTCGATCATGTGCCCGCCGCCCAGGAACGGCGGCATGGCGGCGAGCAGTTCCTTCCGCCCGTAGAGAATCCCGACTCCGCTCGGACCGTAGATCTTGTGACCCGAGAAGGCCAGGAAGTCGATCCCGGCCTCGCGCACATGCACCGGCAGATGCGGCACGCTCTGCGCCCCGTCGACGACGATCACGGCTCCGACGGCATGTGCCCGCGCGGCCAGTTCCGCCACCGGGTTGATCGTCCCCAGCATGTTCGACATGCCGGTCACTGCGACGACCTTGCAGCGCGGGGTGAGTACCTCATCGAGTCGCGTGAGATCGAGTTGCCCATCGCTCGTCAGCGGGATGAACTTCAGAACCGCCCGGCGTTCCTTCGCCACCATCTGCCACGGTACAAGGTTGGCATGATGCTCCATCTCGTTGAGCAGGATCTCGTCCCCCGCATTCAGGAACGCCCGGCCCCACGACTGGGCCACGAGGTTGAGCGACATCGTCGTCCCCCCCGTGAAGATCACCTCGTCCGGCGACTCGGCCCCGATGAAGTTCGCCACGCGGGCGCGGGCCGCCTCCAACTGCTCGTCGATGAGTTCTCCGAATCGGTACACCCCGCGATAGGCGTTGGCGTAGCAGGTCTCGTAAATCTCGCTCTCCTTGTCGATCACACACTGCGGCTTCTGCGCAGTGGAAGCGGTGTCGAAATACGCCAGCCGCACGCCCTTCGCCAGCGGGCGGGCCAGGATCGGGAACTGGGAGCGGATGTGTTCGAGGGACATGGAGGAGGCCTAGGGTCCAGGGCCTAGGGCCTAGGGCCGGAGTGGTGAGTGGTGAGTAATAGGTGGGAAGATGTCCTAATACATCCTCTGGCCCTAGGCCCGGCCCCCTAGGCTCTCTTCCGCCACCAACGCCTCGGCGGCAATCCGCCTCACACGCTGCACCATCCCCAGGAGCCCATTGCGGCGCGCTGAACTCAAATGCTTGTCCAGGTCGAGTCGCTTGAACGCCGAACGGGGGTCGATGTCCAGTATCTCGCGGGCCGATTTCCCATTGTACATCAGTGACAGCACCGCGATCAGACCGGCGACAATCATCGCATCGCTGTTCGCATGAAACCAGACATGAGGCATCCCATCCGATCCCGGTTCCACGCGAGCCGCCAGCCACACATGACTCTGACACCCATGCACGCGGTTCTCTTCGGTCTTCTCCTCGGGAGCCAACTCCGGCAGTTGGAATCCCAGATCAATTAAAAAATCGCAGCGCTCCTCCCAGTCCTCCATCTGATCGAACTCGGAGTACAGGTCATCCAGCGTCATCTCAGCCAATGTGATCACGGAACAGCGGTCCAACAGGGCAGGGCAGGGCAAGGCAGTATTGATCACCGCCCACTTCGTCCCTTCATTCTAGTGGGGCTGCGACACTTCCGCAGCCAAGCTGTGTTCGGTCGTATTTAAGTTCACCAGATCGGGCCGAATTGTACTCCCTGCCGGGCTGAGATCCCTCATCTCCTTCTGCGCTGAAGTCTCCCCGATCCACCACGCGCGGAGCTGGCGATACCGTGTCGGACCCAGGATGCGTTTGGGCAAGGACAACACCATTCGACGGAACGGGTCGAATCCAAAGTTCCCTTCCGCGAACTGGCGGACATCGTCCGGGCGGCTCGTCGAGCGGATCGCGGCCCGACCGATGTGAACCGGTCCGGACCAGCGACTATTGAGATGCACCTCCGAGGTGAAGACCAGTGCATACCCGAGTTCCTGAGCAATCCGCCGCACCCGGCTGTCGACCGCTCCGTTGGGAATCGCCACCGTGTCGATCGGTCGTCCGGTCAGTTGCTCCAACTCCAGCTTCGACACACGCAGCTCCTCACGGATTTCCGCGTCGCTCATTTCGTTGAGAAACCCGTGTGTCTTGCAGTGCGACCCGACTTGTAACTCGGGGGGCAAGCTGTGGAGTTCCGCAGCCCGCAGGAATCCCGGGGAGTCGAGCAGACTGGTGGTGATGAACACGGTGGCTTCGGCGACATGCTTTCGCAGAACCGGCACTGCGAGATCGAGCGTCCCGCGCCAGCCGTCATCAAAGGTCATCAACGTCGAGGGTCGCAGATCGGGCTGCGTGGCGCTATGCGGGGGAGAGGCCGAGGGGGCGAAGAACTTCCGCACCTGGTTCAGAGTGATCGGATTGGCATGCCACCGCACCAGACCCATCTGTGATGCGAAGGCGGTCTCCTCAACGAAGTAGGACTTGATCGACGGGCTCAAATCGGCCCACTCGCCGTGCGGGTCCGCGAGCGAACCGTTGGCACAGACGTTGTGATACATCAGGCAGGAAAAGGCTTGCATCAGTTCGGCTCCTGTGCGTTCGGCTGCGATGGGGAGGGCGTGTGGGCATGGCCGAGCATGGAATCGAGCAGGCTCGCCAGTTCCCCAGCGAGGTGTCTGCGCTCGAACCGGGCGATGTTCCAGTGGGCGTCGTTGTGATGGACGCCGCAGCGATGCCGCTCGATCTCCAGCCCCAGTCGTTCGGTGATCCTGCTCACATCTGACGGCGCGCATAACACCGTTCCCGGCAGGTCGCGGAGGATGTCCCACACGTCTCCCTGGGGGGCCACGACGAACACCGGTCGTCGCGCGGCCATGTACTCGAACGTCTTGGCGTTGATGATCCGCTTGGTCTCCGGGAGATCGGTGTTGAGCATCAGCAGGGCATCGCTGGCCCGCATTAACTGGACCGCTTCGGAGTGCTCCACGAACGGGAGCCGCACCACATGGCAGGGCAAGCCCTGAAGCCGGTCGAGGTGGGCCTCTTGGTCAGCTGTCTTGCGACCGGCGCAGACGAGTTCGAGGTGGCTCGCGAGTTGTGGATTCACGGCGGCGAGTTGGCAGATCGCCTCGACCAGCGGTGCGATCGAGTTCAGGTTCCACAGCGTCCCGATGAACGACATGCGGTACAGGTCGGTGCCGCGACCGTAATCCTTCTTGACGAGCCGGGCCGAGTCGTGAGCCGCGAAGTCGTCCGGGTCGAAGCCGTTGTAGATGTGCGTCGCCGGGGCGGTGCTACCCGCTTGGCGAGCGAAGTCGGCGACGGCCTCGGCACTGGAGGGAGTCGTCGCGAGGAGCGACTGCGCGGCGAGAACGGCCTTCCGCTGCATCCGCGTTTGAATCCAATTGGCGAGGCGGCCCTGCTGCTTGTTCTCCCAGTAGGCGTTGCTGATGCTCCACTCATCGCGGTAGTCGAGCAGCAGTGGCACGCCCGTCTTCTTCGCCAGTGCGGCTCCGACAAGGAACGATGAAAACGGTGGCCCGGTGGCGATGATCGCATCGTGCGGGATGTCGCGCAGGAGCTGGAGACCCTCTCGCATCGCCTGCGGTCGCCACAGAATCTGCGCATCGGGTTGCAGGACGAAGTTACTCACCGTGCGGGCCACCGACTTCACGCCGCTCAGGAGCGCACTCTTCAGACCCGGCTTCTGTGCAGTGCCGTGGCTCGCCGAGACCATGTTCTTCATCGCATAGCCCGGCTCGTACGTCTTCGCCTTGCGGATGATCGTGTCAGCGGGGATGTTCTTCAGCAGGCTCTCATCGAACAGCGGGGCCGACGGGTTCGAGGCGGTCAGCACCGAGCAGTCCCAGCCAAACTCCGGAAGGTACTTGACGAACTTCGTCGCGCGATGCACCCCCACTCCCCCGACCGGCGGAAAGAGATAGGCCACGAACAGGACTCGTTTTCGCTTCGATGACATCAGTCGACTCAATGAGAACTTGAACTCTGCTCCAAGCCCAGTGGTTGCAACCACTGTGCTTTCCGGCGAGCGATCAACTCTTCGAACAGTGCCACGGTCTCGCGAGCGGTTTCGCTCCACGACCGCGCGACAAATTGCTTGGCGGCTTGAGCATGGATGCCGCTGATCACGGTCTCGATCCCCCGCGCCAATGCTTCTGCATCGGCCACCGGGACCAGCTCGGCGAACTGTGGCTCGGCGATCTCGCGGATGCTGCCGATGTCGGTCGAGACGAATGGCGTCCCGCAGGCGACCGACTCGCGCAACACATTCGGCAACCCTTCCGACTCACTGCACAGCACGGTCAGGTCCGCGGCCCGATACCAATCGGCCAGTCGATCGTGCCCCACCGGACCGACGAACTGCATCTGATCGCTAATGCCTGCGGCGGCTGCCAGTTGCTCCCACGCCGCCCGGCACGGCCCGTCGCCGAGCAGGCAGACCCGCACGCGCTGGCCCCGCTCCTTGAGCAGGCGGCACGCGAGGATCAGGACATCGACCCGCTTGAGACCGACCATTCTCCCGACCCACACCGCCAGCGTTTCACCTAGAGGAACCGACAGCCCCAGGCGAGCGCGGGCCTCGGCCTGGTCGCCTGGATGGAACAACTGCGGGTCGATCCCCTGCCGAATCGTTCGCACTCGATCGCCGGGTACACCAAGTTCCAGACACGCCTGCCGCAGCCCTTCACTCACCGTAATCACCGTGTCGGATTCGCTCAGCACCCGGCGAACGCAATCGCCGCGTACGCGATCCTTCGGCAGTAGCAACACATCCGACCCGCCCACGATGACCGCACTCGGGGCACGGAACATCCGTCCGGCCCGCAGACCGCACTCGCCATCGGGATGCGCCCAGTAACTCAGCACCGCATCGGGTTTCCAGTCGCGAGTCAGCGTCCGCAGGGCTGAGCCGATCGACCACCACATCTGTCCGCCGTACCTCGACTGCGCGAATCCCGGCATGTACCAGCGGGTGGGGTACAGAACCTTCAGACCCGACTCGCGCACCTCATTCCCGGCTTCGAACTGGCGACCGCGCACGACATCGAGCCACGACCGAGGCGAGATCACGCGGACCTCATGCTCGCGCGCCAACTCTCGGCATAACGCGAGGTTGTAAGTGCCAGTCGCGGGGTGCGACGCATCCGGGAACGTCTCACTGAGGAATAGAATCCTCATGCCGGGCCTCCCACGATCGAACGCTGGAACGCCTCGTCGAACGACACCAGCGGTCGCCAGCCCAGCTTCGTCTTGGCCTTCTCGTTCGTGTACCTCAGCTTCTTCCACATCGAGTCGCTGCGGTAGCGCGTGATGACGCCGGGGAGCTGGCCTTGGGACCAGCGGCTGTACCATTCGTAGATGCTCGACAGCGGGCCGATCATCGGTCGGGGCACCCACAGCGAGCGGACGCCCTGGCCGGAGCGTCGCAACTGGCGGAGCAGTTGCGAGCCGGTGGGGAGATTATCGTCGAGGACGTTGAACGCCTCGCCGTCGATCCCCTGGGCGAGGACCGCTTGGCGCACCGCCGAGGCACAGTTGTCGACATAGGTATACGGCAGCGTCTGGCTGCCCCCCATCTGGATCAGCAGCGGCCCGAGCTTGAGGCCCACGCGACCGCTCAGGACGCCGCGACCCGGCCCGAAGATCACGCCGGGGCGAATGATCGCCAGCGGCAGTTTCGTCTGCTCGCGGGCCTCCCACGCGATCTGTTCCTGCACGATCTTGCTGTACGAGTACGGGTCTCGCAACTCCGGGTGCGGGTCGAGCGGGGTGGTCTCATCGAGCTGCGAACCGGTCGATAAGCCAGCCGCACCGTAGACGCCGAGCGAACTGATTTGCACGAACCGCCGCACCCCGGCTTGGGCGGCTGCGGCGAGCAGATGCCGCGTCGGGATCACTGTGTTCAAGAACATGACCGCAGCCCCACCGGCGAGTGACGCGGCGACATGGCAGACGCTGTCTGACTCCGCGATCAGGCGACGGCAACTCTCAATATCGGAGAGTTCGCCGGGCACGATCTCGACGCCGCTCCACAGATCGGGGCCGACGAACTCCTGGAGCGAGCGGACATCGCTGCTCGGCCGGACCAGGCAACGCACCTGCACCCCGTCCTCGCGCAACATGCGGACGACACGTCGACCAAGGAAACCGGTTCCGCCGGTGAGGAAGACATTCATCGCACGGCCTCCAACAGTTGTTCATTCGGAGCAGGGATCGGTTCGATATCGGCAGTCTCCCGCGTTCGGCAGTCGGCGAAAATCTCGTCCATGATCCGCGTCACGCGCAGCATCTCGGCATGCGTAATCGGCAACGCAGACCCCTGTTGGATCGAGCGGTAGAACTCCTCCATCAACTTCCGCATCCCGCTGAAGTAATGGATCTCGCTCTTGAGGAACCGCCACAGATTGCGGCGCAGGTTGCGGGCTCCCTCGCACCATTGACGGAACGGAAGCTCCAGTTTGCCGAACGCCCCCGGCAGCTTCGGGGCTGCATGGCGACGGATCGTCTGGGCGTCGAAGTCGACTTCGAGCATCCCCTTGTCGCCATAGACGCGCGTCACGCGCTGGGCATAGACGCTGCTCGTGAAGGTTAACGAACCGGTCACCTCGGCCCCGCGCAGCTGCACCCACAGCTCGGTCGGGAAGTCGAACTTCGTGCGGTCCCAGCGGGCCTCGACGCGCGGGTTCGCATCCGGCAGTAGATCGAGGATGCGATACAGCGGATGCGAGATCGTGTTCTGAAACAGCCCCCCCGGCAGCTTCCGCACCCAGTGCCTCGGATCGCCCGCGACCACCGCCCCGAACTGGCCGGAGATCGGATAGCCGAGCGTCGATTCGATGTGCTTCACGGTCCCGATCTGACCGGTTGCGATCCGCGATCGGCAGTCGAGCCACGTCGGGTCAAAGAGTTGGTCATGCCCTACGCACAGTGTTTTGCCATGCTCTTCGGCGACGGCGATGACGTTGTCGGCTTCGTGGGCGTCGAGCGTGAAGGGCTTCTCGACATAGACGTGGCAGCCAGCGGTGAGGGCTTTCAGCGTGAGTGGCCCGTGCGTGTGCGCGGGAGTGGTGATGTGAACGACATCGGGCTGGACCTCGGCCAGCATGTCGTCGAGGTTGTCATAGATGCCGGGAATGCGGAAGCGGGCTGCGGCCTGCTTCGCCAGGTCGAGGTGCATGTCGCACACGGCGATGACCTCCACCGAGGCGACCTTCGCGGCCTCTTGCAGATGGGCGTCCGCGATCTGGCCACAGCCGATGAGGGCCATTCGCAGTCGGGTGGGTGGGGTTGGGGTCATGGTGGTCTTCTGTAGGATGGGCAATCCTGCCCGTCCCCGTTCGTCGTGTGGGCTTGTCCGTCAGTAACAACTCTGGATCGTTGTGGCTTCGTTCGTGGCGTCTGAGTGGTTCGAGGGACGGGCAGGATTGCCCATCCTACTTACGACTGCCGAGAACCTCGGTGTACAGCTCCTCGTACTGCCGCACCATCGTGCGAATGTCGAACTGCTGCTCGACCCGCTGTCGTCCGAGTTCCCCCATCGCGGGCCAGGCATCGCGCTGGGCCAGCATCTGGAGCATTGCGGCGGCCAGGGCATCGGGGTTCTGGTCGGGGACGAGGTGGCCGGTCTGCCCGTCCAGGACGATCTCGGGGTTGCCGCCGACGCGCGTCGTGACGACCGGCAGTCCGACCGCCATCGCTTCCAGAATCGTCAGCGAGATGCCCTCGCTCTTCGACGACGAGACAAAGAACCCCGCCTGGGCCAGCAGCTCCGGAACATCCGATCGCTCGCCGAGGAACTCGACATTGGGGCCGATGCCGAGCGACTGAGTCATTGCCTCCAGCTTGGCTCGTTCGGCTCCGTTGCCGATCATCAGCAGCTTGAACTCGGGCACGATGCGCACCACGATCGCGGTCGCTTGCAGCAGCGTCGGGAAATCTTTCTCGGGCGAGAGTCGCGCGACCGAAATGGCCACTGGAGCCTTCGCCGGCCCACGGAAGACAAACCGCGACGTATCGATCCCGTTCCAGATCACCGAGGTCTTGCGGGCCGCCCACGGGTCTTCCCCGCGACAGAGGGCGGCTGCGTCTTCGGAGACACCGACCACACGGGCGGCCTTCAGGTTGGCCAGTCGAAACAGCAGCTTGTCCTTCCGGCGCGGGCCACAGCCGCGTCCGTGCTGGCTGTTGATGACCGACTTCACCCTGGCCCATGAGGCGGCGACCGAGCCGTAAAAGTGAGCATAGGTGTTGTGCGTATGCACGAGGTCGACACGGTCTCGCTGCAGCCGGTTTCGCAAGCTGCGGAGAGCGGCGAGCTTGCCACGACCGGGGAGGTCGACGGACTCCACCGAGAACCCCATGCGGCGGAGTTCCTCAGCGGGCGGACCGAGTTTGCTGAGCGAGACGAACCGCAGGTCGAACCGGTTCGCATCGTGACACCGCCCGAACTCGACGAGCAATCGCTCCAGCCCACCGGTCAGCAGTGTCATGCTGACGTGGCAGATGCGAAAGCGATCGCCGCCTGTGCTGCGAACGGGAGTCGATGTGAAAGAATCAGTAGCCGTGAGAGGCATGGTTACTCCTGCTCCTGCGTGACGGGAGCGGTCGGTTGTGTCGTATTCACACTGTCAGCGGCCCGCACCCCTGGCCCCTCTCCCGCGGAGAGAGGGGAGGCAGAGGACTTCTTGTGCGACAGTCGGCGTTTGAGTTGGGTCAGAGCGGCGACGAGTCGGTTCTTGAGCGTCGGACGCACGAGCCGGGTCCAGGTGAGGATCTGGCTGTGGGTCGAGAGGTTGTCCTTGTGCCGCTTGTCGCCGACGAGGAAGTCGTAGGCGGTGAACCCCCGCTGGAGGGCTTCGCACTGACAGAGATAGTGAGCGACGAGTCCGGGGCTGGGCTTCTGGTCGAACGACGCCAATCCCGACAGGTAGTCGAGCATCCGCCCGCGATCGACGAGCAGAAACAGGCACCCGACGGTGGCTCCCTGATGCCGTACGCGGAAGGCCACGCAGCGTCCCTGGGGGAAGAGTTCAGTGAGCAACTGGCGCTGGAAGGCGGCGAACCGGCGGCTGGCGAACGCGCCCGGCTGGCCGTCGGCCTGCCAGCGTGCTTGATGGAGTTCGATCAACTCCGAAAAGATGTCATTCGCGGCTTCGAGGGTCTCGG
>JAYTFV010000353.1:0-6134 GCA_043734065.1 Planctomycetota bacterium | reverse complement strand
TGGGTGGGCCGTCGCACCACGCCCAACCGCACCGAAGATGCCGTCGAAGCGATCAAGCAGGCTCGTGGCAATCAATTCGTCGGCGGTGGCGTCGGCACCCCGTACCAACTCACCGCTTGCCCGTGGTGTGGTAGTGCCATCGAAGCCGGAAAGCATCTGGAAGCCCAGCCATATCCGCAAGGCTCAGGCCGCACGCTGACCTATTGTGGTGACAAGTTCGGCCAGTGCCTCTTCAGCAAGCGGCAAGCCGATGGCGAAGGCTTGCCGGTGGTCGTTGTGGATGAAGAGATTTATCGCCGCCTGCCGACGCTACTCATCGCCACGGTGGACAAGTTTGCCCAGATGCCGTGGAAGGGCGAAGTGCAAATGCTCTTCGGGCAGGTCAACGGCGTTTGCGAGCGGCATGGGTTCAAGTCACCAGAAATCGAAGACTCGTCTTCTCACCCGAAGTCGAAGTTCGGCTTGCCTGCGGCCAAGACGCTGGAACATGGGCCGCTGCGTCCGCCCGATCTGATTATCCAAGACGAATTGCATCTCATCAGCGGGCCGCTCGGAACGCTGGTGGGCTTGTACGAAACGGCCATCGACAAGCTCTGTACTTGGGAAGTCAACGGGAAGCCGATTCGCCCGAAGTTGATTGCATCGACGGCGACGATCAAGAACGCCGATGTGCAGGTTCGCAGCCTGTTCCTGCGGACGGTCAACATCTTCCCGCCACCCGGACTCGATGTGCGGGACAACTTCTTCTCGGTGCAACGTGAGCCAACCGAGCAAGAGTTTGGCCGACGCTACCTTGGCATCTGTGCGCCCGGACGCCGGTTGAAAGCGGCGCTCATCCGGGTGTACGTCGCCTACCTCTGCTCGGCTCAATCGCTTTACGAGAAGTATGGCAAGCAGATTGATCCGTGGATGACCCTCGTGGGTTACTTCAATTCGATGCGAGAACTTGGCGGGATGCGGCGTCTGGTTGATGACGACGTTTTCTCCCGATGCCGCAAGCAAGATCGGCGGGGATTGGCTAAGCGGTACTTCAGCGGCGATTACCTTGCCGAGTTGACGAGCCGTATGCGTTCGGAAGACATCCCGCAGATTCTCGATCGGCTCGAAGGCGGCTTCGATCCAGAGATGGAAGAGAAACGCAAAGAGGCATTCAAAACGAAGGACTACAAGAACATCGCCAAGAAGCCGTTGGACGTGCTGCTCGCCACGAACATGATCTCGGTCGGCGTGGACGTGAAGCGGTTGGGGTTGATGGTGGTGGCCGGGCAACCGAAGGCCACGGCGGAATACATCCAAGCCACCAGCCGTGTCGGTCGATCTTTTCCCGGTCTGGTTTGCACGGTCTTCAATTGGGCCAGACCTCGCGACCTGTCCCACTACGAGACCTTCGAGCATTATCACACGACGTTCTACAAGCATGTCGAACCGCTGTCGGTCACGCCCTTCTCACCGGGAGCCTTGCAACGGGGCTTGGCGGGGCTGCTCGTGTCGCTCGTGCGGTTGCGGGGTGTGGAATTCAACTCGAACGAAACTGCCTCCCGCATCACGACCGGCAATCCCTACGTTCAGGATGCCATTGAAACGATTGCGAAGCGGGCCGAGTTGATTGGTGATGGCACCAAGACCGGGGACTTCTGCCGGGCGGAATTGTTGAGCAAGGCCGACTTGTGGCAGGCCGAGGCCCAGAACAATGCGGGTGGCCGAACGCTGACCTACACCGAACCCTATGGCTCGGATGGCCCCAAGAAGGGCACCACGGTCAAGTTGCTCCACAGCCCCGGCATGGAGCGATGGGAAGAGTTCACTTGCCTCAATTCGCTGCGTGAAGTCGAGCCGCCCGTGAAGTTCATCGTCAGCGACGGGGGACTCGATGAAATCACCGGCGATCCCACACCGGAAGCCACTCCCGAAGTTCAACCGACTGAAGGAGGGCAGGCATGAGTTCTTCTAGCCACATGAAAAAATCCGAGGTGGGGGAAGTTCGTCCCAGCCAGACCCTCACCACCTACGGCATCGGGTCACTGGTCGATCTGCCGAATATGTCGGTGATCGTGATGGGCTTGGACGATTGGCCCGACGCACACGCCACCGAGATTGCAGAAGAGCGGTTGTTGCGTTCGGCTCAATCCATTCTTGGTACACAGGTCACTCGCTTCCTGACGCCACCACGGGGACCGGAATCACAAGGCTCGCAAACCAACTGGTTCGATGAGGCTCGGCAGATTGGGGTGCCGGTCGCCCCGTTTCCACGCTGGATGGTTTGCTCGAAGTGCCGGTTGCTGGCCCCGATCAGTTCCGGGTTGTTCGAGCCAAAGCAACCCCCGTATCGACCCGACCGAGCGTGCTATGTCCACAACTGCACGACACAGGGCAAATCCCCACTCGTGCTTCCGGCCCGCTTCATGGTGACGTGCGAGCATGGGCATCTGGATGACTTTCCTTGGATCGACTTTGTTCATCAAGGAGCCACTGACTGTCCTAACGGACTGCTCTACCTCTTCGAAACAGGTGCCAGCGGCGAAGCTCTTGACGTCGAAGTCAGGTGTGATGGATGCCAGCGGAAACGCCGCATGGGTCAGGCGTTCGGTCCCAACAATCGCACGTCGATGCCTGCCTGCCGGGGACGCAGACCGCACATGCGAGACATTGATCCCAACGGCTGCGACCAAGACCATGTGAAACCGATGCTGCAAGGTGCATCGAATCTCTGGTTCCCCGTGCTGATCTCGGCGTTGTCCGTACCACAGGCGTCCGATGATTTGGGCCGCTTGGTGGAAGACAATTGGGCGGTCCTCGACAAAGTGACGAGCGTCGATGTTTTGAAGGCGTTTCGGCTCATCGGCCAACTCAAAGACTTCAGCAAGTACAGCGACGACCAAGTGTGGGCGGCGATTCAAAAGAAGATTCAAGGCACCGGCGAAGTGGTCGAAGACCCGGACGATTTGAAGTCGCCGGAATGGAAGGTGTTCTCCAACCCGGCAAAAGCCAAAGAGAGCCGCACCTTCAAGCTGCGCACCGTCGATCCGCCGACTGACTTCACGAAATACTTCGAGAAGATCGTGCTGGTGGAGAAGTTGCGGGAAGTCCGGGCACTTGTCGGCTTCACCCGCATCATGTCGCCACGGGACTTCGATAACGCTGCCGATGTGCCGCCCGAACAGCGAGTCAAAATCTCACGCAAAGCCCCGACATGGGTTCCCGCTTCTGAAACACGGGGCGAAGGCATCTTCTTTCAATTCTCCGAGTTGCTGATTCAGGAATGGGTGAATCGCAATCATGCCTACGACCGGGAATTCGAGGTCGGGCATCAGGCTTGGCGGGCAACCAAGAACCTCGACACGAACACGGGTTATCCCGGCATTCGGTATGTCTTGCTGCACACATTTTCTCACGCCTTGATTCGCCAATTGGCCATCGAGTGCGGCTATACCAGTGCCTCAATTACCGAGCGCATTTATTCCCAGAATCCCGCTGATGGCGATCCGATGGCTGGCGTGCTGATTTACACGTCGGCGGCAGATAGTGAAGGAACGCTGGGTGGCCTGTGTGCCCTCGGTGAACCCGACAAGCTCGGACGGCACATTCGCCGGGCGCTGGAGAAGATGAGCCTGTGTGCGTCGGACCCGCTGTGTTCGGAGCATCTGGTTGGGAGCGGTGAGAAGTTGCACGGGGCTTCGTGCCATGCCTGTTCCTTCTTGCCGGAAACGTCATGCGAGCGGGGGAACAAGTATCTGGATCGGTCGGCACTGGTTGCGACGGTGGAGCGAACCCAACTGGCATTTTTCGAGTGAGTCCATGACGCCAGAGCGAATCATCGTCGAATCCGTCTACGCTTTGGCTTGCAGCTTGCCCAGCAGCACGGTCGAAGCGGTAGCGGCTGCGATCCTGAAGAGTTCAGAACTATCTTTGCGGGCCGAAATCTCGAAGCAGGTTGCCCACCACCAACATCGTGACATGGCGTTGGCGTTTATTGCACGCTGGAAAAACGAGGCCAAGGAAGTTGATGGTCGAGCCGTGGCCGTGGCATTGCAATCGGCAGCCTTGTCAGAGCAGACCCATCGTGACTCGCAATCGGTCGAACTGGTCTGGACTGGCCCCGACACCGATCACTCTCCGCTTCGTCGTACGGAGCAAGCGATATTGCAAGTTCTGGATTCGGCGAAAACACGGATCACTCTCGTCAGCTTTGCCGTGTATCGGATTCCGAACATCGGCAACGCACTGGTGCGAGCAGCGAAACGTGGCGTCAGGCTGACGGTGATTGTGGAGACCCCAGACAAAATTGCGGGCGAGGGTGAGTACAGCACGATTCGGGCGTTGGGGCAGGAAGTGGCGGCTTGCTCGACCGTCTATTTCTGGCCCAGGGAGAACCGTCCCATTGGCAACAACAACAAGGTTGGTATCTTGCATGTGAAATGTGTCGTGGCAGATGGAGAATGGTTGTTCCTCTCATCTGCGAACCTGACCCAGCAGGCGTTCACGATCAACATGGAATTGGGGACTTTGGTTCGAGGCGGAACGATGCCGGGGCGGGTCGAACAGCAGTTCGAGCGACTGATCCAGGACGGGCAATTGAAAAGAGTGTGATGAAGAACTGATGACCAACGATCACCCCATCCGTGAACCTGACCAGATTCGGCAAGACGCCTCGCGAAAATTGCGTGCGGTGAGTGTCAGCGATCACTTCCAGGCGATCCTTGGTTGCTTGCTGGGAGAAGACTGGACCACGCCCCGACTGATTGAGATGGTCATCACGCCAGACGGCCATCTTCTCGGTCGGTGCGAGGGTGACGAAACGCACAAAGCGTTCCTCGGTGCATCAGCAGACCTCATCAAGAACATCCACGGAGTTGCTCCGGTGGCTGAACTCGATGGCGATGAAGTTGGCTACCTCGTAGCGAAGGTGGCCGAGATCAAGAGGCAACGATAATGAAGATGGCAACTACGATCCAAATAAGTTCGACGCCAAGCGGGCGACGAGAGCGATGAAGAAGGGACTGCCGGACTGGCGGGAGTGAGAATGCGACTTCTCATACACTGAGAGATCCATCGGCGAGCCGAGGAAGTCCTCCTCGACTTTCCCCTATTGAAGGTATTGGTCAAAGGTCTCCCCACATGACGGCAGCGGAAGCCAGTAAAAGACTGAAAGCCCTCGCCTCCCCCGAAGTGGTGACCATATCGGCCAGATTCTTCAAGACGGGGCCGGGGCAGTATGGTGCGGGTGACGTGTTCATCGGTGTTCGTGTCCCGGCTCTCCGCAAGTTGGCCTGTGACTTTCGAGACATGCCGCTGGGGGAGGTGGAAGTCCTTCTGCACTCACCGATCCATGAGGAACGGCTGCTCGCTTTGCTGATTCTCGTTGCCGTCGCAGCCAAGGCCGACGAAGTTCACAAGCAGACGATCTTCAACTTCTACTTGAGCAATACGAGGTACATCAACAATTGGGACTTGGTGGACAGGTCAGCCCCGGCCCTCTTCGGGGCCTACCTGAAGGACAAGAGCCGGAATCGACCGGCAAGGCGGGCATGCACCAGCGACTTGAGGGCCTTCGGGTGGAACTGCGATCCGACTTTCGACATGGAATGCCTTTCTCTGGAAACACGAAAAGGAACCCGACAATCGGGTTCCTCAACGGAAAACATCGTTCTGTGCATCGATCTGGATCAGTTCATGGGTTATCTCCTTTCAAAGAGAGTGGATATGATCTTTGGTTGGTATTTCGCGATGGTCATTGACCGCGCGGAGTGCCTCTGACTCGACAATTTGATCGACGCGCGAGCGTCAAGCCTGCCCCCTCTCAATCCGCCAACCTGAGCCGAAAGGCTCTTGATTCAAAGAGGCAGAACCTTGAACCGCGCCCCGAAAAGGGCGCTGGTCATGTTCTGCTCTTTGGGCCACTTGGCGGGGGTGAGTGGGGTGGTTGTGGTCCAGCGTCCTTTTTCCATGCGCTGAACCGTCCTCGCGTTCCACTTCACGAGGATCGAACTCATGACCACTCACGACCAGGTCAATGAGCTTCTGGACATGTGGGAGGATCAATGCGACTCCGATTCGCGGCTCTCGTTGGATGAGTTTGTCGCTCAAAACATGCAGCGTATTGATCGGGTTGTTATCAAGGCATTCCGCCAACGGGT